>JAUNGK010000299.1 GCA_030524555.1 Bacillota bacterium
AGAAGAAGAGGAAGAGCTTCCTGTAAAGAAGAAGGCGAAAAGAAGAGTAGAGGAAGAAGAGGAAGAAATTCCTGTAAGAAAGAAAAGGACATCCTCTAAGGGAGAGGAAGCAGCTGCTCGTAAGGAAAGCGAGCGCCCTGCAAAGTCTCGTAAAGCACCTGCAGCTTCTGCAGGAAATGCGGAGCTTCGTGCAGCAGAGAGGAAAGAAAGCCCGAAAAAGCCACCTGCCAGAAAACCGCAAAATTTCCTTGTGGATGATGATGAATTTGAATTTGAGTTTTTAAATATGGATGATAAAGATCTGTAAAGAATTACAGAAATTTTCTATCACTTAAGAGGAGAGGAATAGCGGCGGCTATTCCTCTTGCGTCAACTACGAAAGGATGCAAGCATGATTATAGAGATAGATTTTAACAGTGAGGAAGCCTTGTATCTGCAGCTTAGGAATCAGATTGTCATGGGAATCGCCACGGCGAAGTTTCAGGAAGGTGATGTGCTTCCTTCCGTCCGCCAGTTAGCGGATGATATCGGTATCAATATGCATACCGTAAATAAAGCCTATACGGTACTGAAGCAGGAGGGCTTTGTCAAGGTAGACAGAAGAAAGGGCGCAGTGATAGCCCTTAACATCGACAAGCTTAGAACCCTTGAAGAGATGGGACAGGAACTTCGTGTTATCATGGCCAAGGCAATTTGCAAGGGGATTTCCAAAGAAGAAGTACATGATATGATCGAAGAAATATATGAAGAATTTGGAGGAGCCTTAGTTGAGTAATCAGAGATTTGGTTTTACCGATAAAGCAAAGACAGCCCTTAAGCTGGCGGAAAAGACAGCGGCAAGAATGCATACCGGGTATGTGGGAACGGAGCATATTCTTGTAGGACTTTTAAAAGAAAATACCGGAGTGGCAGCAAAGGTGCTGATTGAAAACGGCGCTGATGAGGATAAAATTTTAGAGATGATAAGGGAGCTGATTGTGCCTGAGGGCTCCGTTATGCTGAAAGAACAGGAAGGATATTCTCCCAGGGCACAAAGTATACTGGAGGAGGCCCATAGGCAGGCTGACCGTTTTGGAGCAGAGGAAACGGGAACGGAACATATTATGCTGGCTCTTCTTAAGGAGGGGGAAAATGTTGCGGTGCGGCTTTTAAACACCCTTGGAATTTCCGTGCAGAAGCTGTATGTGGATACTTTGCTTTCCATGGGGCAGGACGGCAATCTTTATAAGGAGGATCTCTCCCGAAAGCCGGCCAAAAAAAGTAAACAGACCTCAACCCTGGAGCAGTACAGCCGCGATCTGACGGCCCTTGCATCTGCCGGAAAGCTTGACCCTGTCATTGGCAGGGAGGATGAAATCAAGCGTGTGATTGAAATTTTAAGCCGCAGAACCAAAAACAATCCCTGTCTGATCGGTGAGCCGGGAGTGGGAAAAACTGCTGTCGTGGAGGGCCTTGCATCCCGCATTGTATCCGGGGAGGTTCCCTTTACCGTGCAGAATAAGCGTCTTCTGACCCTGGATTTGTCAGGAATGGTTGCGGGCTCTAAGTATAGGGGTGAGTTTGAGGAAAGAATTAAGAAGGTAATCAGAGAAGTGCAGGAGGATGGAAATGTAATACTTTTCCTGGATGAAATGCATACGATTATCGGGGCGGGCGGTGCTGAAGG
>JAUNGK010000077.1 GCA_030524555.1 Bacillota bacterium
GCATCACCAAAAGACCTGATGCCATCAGGGAATATCCCCAGAAATCAAAGTAAAGCTGCAGAGAAAATCCTGCTGCTCCCAGCCACGCCAGCGGTGTGGAAATGCTCTGAAACCCAATCATCTGCAGGTCGTTCCAAAGAATTGCCAGCCGGTCCGCCAATAGAACCTTCATTCCAAGACCCGCAACAAAATATTTTAAACCATCTTCAAACTGCTCCGTTCCGCAGGTTCTCTCCAAATCGAACTCGCCCTCATTGTAACGCATAATCGGTCCCGAAACCACCTGCGGGAACATCATAAAATACAGTGCAGTATATTGAAATTTAGGCTTGTTCCACATTTCCTTACGATACAAATCTATCTGAAAGGAAATCATCTTAAAGGTATAAAAGCTGATGCCTAATGGAAGCAGGGAATTATCCACCAAACCTCCCAAAAGCTTAAATGCGGTCAGCACCGCTGCATCCAAAGCTACCGCTCCTATCATGAAACGCTTTCTCTTTTTAATTTGCCATTCATGAAGAGAAAAGCCTTCCCCCGCTTTCCAAACCTGCATGGCAAGCAAATAGTTAAGAAAGGTCAGCACCACCAGAGCTAAAATAAAGACCGGCTCACCTACCGCATAAAAAATGATACTGAAAAAAAGCAGCACTGTCTCCCTGTATTTAGATGGAACAATAAAATATATTATTAAAAATACCGGCAAAAACCGAAACAAAAATTCTAAGCTTGCAAAACTGACCATGGTCTTCTCCCCTTTGTATGCCAAAAGCCTACATGTATCAGTGTATCATTCTTTACAAAAATCCACAAGATAAGAGCAAATAAGACATATTAAGATTTTCTGTATATTTTTACCTGAAATACACAAACTAGAAACAAAAAGCTTTCAGGCGGAAAAGAGGAATTTATGAACGAACCCAAAAGTGACGAGCAGCGCTCTCTTGAAAAAGAATATGAGGAATACGTCAAGAGAATCACTCCTACCCACAATCTGCTTTTGCAGATGCTAAGAGCTTTTATTACCGGCGGATTGATCTGTGTTGTAGGTCAGTTTCTTTTGAACTTTGCCAAAAATACCCTTTCTATGGATCAGGAAATGGCGGGAAGCTTTTGCTCTCTTGTGCTTGTATTTATCAGTGTACTGCTTACAGGACTTAACATTTACCCTTCCATCGTAAAGTTCGGCGGTGCAGGTGCACTGGTTCCTATCACAGGCTTTGCTAATTCCGTGGCCGCTCCCGCAGTGGAATTTAAAAAGGAAGGCCAGGTCTTCGGTATCGGCTGTAAAATCTTTACCATTGCCGGGCCGGTAATTCTATACGGTATTCTCACAAGCTGGGCATTGGGACTGATCTATTGGATCTTAAAGGTTGCCGGGGTTATTTAAAGCAAAAAGAGAGTTGCATCGGCAGCTCTCTTTTATTACTTGTTCATCTTATAAACCGGATCGGCAGGATATCCGCCTTTCAGCTTCTGCATTCCCCGCTGGATGGCATCCTTGGAATTTTTCCAGTCCGCATCTTTATTTCTGTAATCAAACTTATCAACCAGCCAGGTCACATCCTCCTGAAGTCTTTCCATGTTCTTTTCCATCAATTCAAACATTGCAGGATAAAATTCTTTCTTTTCCTTATCAGAGAGCCGGCTCTCCCCGTACTCGCATAAATCTCCAAAATGATGAAGGCAAAAGCCTTTCCCTGACAAAATCCTTTTTTTGAAATCTTCGTCTTTCTTGTACATATAAAAGAAGGTATCCATATATCTGTCATAGGTATCTGCAAAGCGTTTGCAGATATAACAGGATTTCTCCTTCTCCTGCATCCAGATGCCAATAGGATTGACTCTTTCGGTATTTTTCTTCAGCTTTCCCATAAGAGAGGATTTGGACGGCGTAAACCTCCCAAACTGCTCCCGCAGTTCTCTATTCATCTGCATATAGTGAGTCTTCAATATCCAGCCGTTGCCCAGAGTATTTCCGTAATCAAACATCATTTTAAAATGCTCCCTGCAAAAGCCTGCCCTGTCTGTAGCCTCCCGCACATCACTTTCCATATAGGAGGAACCGGAACCAAGTACAAAATCCAAAAGATCATGCATCACCTCCCTTTCAATATAGCAAAAGGGACATTCATCATCTGCATTCACTGCATCGTTTAACGGTATCGTATAAAGCGTTTCTTTCATCTTTCCCTCCGTGTCAGAATAATTTCATTTTGCTGCTTCTTATTTGCAAGTAAGATTTTTCAACATCACAAGATACTGTTTCATTTCATCATAATAAATTTCAGGCTGAAAGGACTCATCCGCAAAACGTTCGTTCATTAATCCATCAGAGGTATATTCAATCAGCTTTAACAGCTTAGGTACGTCGACTCCATCCCTAAAACCGGAATGATCTGCACGCTCCATAGCCTGCTCATACCACTGCGGTAAAATACTGCGCTTTTCCTCCGTCTCAACCAATGCCTCGCTCACATCCTCGTATCTGCTTCTATTCAGGAAATGCAGCATATGGGGATAATTCTTCATAACCTGAAGCTGTGATTGCTTAATCTGGTCAATAAGCTCAAAGAAGTCCGTTTCCTCCTTTGATACCCCTGACGAAAGTTCCAGCACCATATATCTGACACTGTAGTCATAGACAAAGGCATATAAGCCCAGCTTACTGATGAAATAGTGAAACAGCAGCCCCTTGCTGATACCTGCTTCCCTGACAATCTCATCAGTGCTGGCATGACCATATCCATTTTCAGCAAACACCTTCAGCGCCGCATTAATCATCCGATCCTGCTTTTCTTTTTTTAAATCAAAAAACTTCTCGTTCATATACCCCTCCATTGACTTTATGAGTCGAAAATAAATATACCATACTTTCCCTGATCAGGCAATAAATTTATGGATTTTTTATACATATTCTCTTTTCAATTCCGCAGAATAGTATTAAGATATTACTAAACGATGAATAACCGAAAGGAGTAATCTTATGTCCAAAAAATTTGGTAAATTTTTACTTTTCTCCGCTGTTGCAGGCGCTGCCGCATATGGAGCATATCAATATTTACAGAATAAAGACAAAACCGTTTCCGCTAAAAGTACTGAGGATGCGGATGATGATTTTGATGACTTTACCGAAGATCTTGACGACGAACCCACTCCTGCCAAGGAGCGTTCCTATGTTGCCTTAAATCTTGATAAGGCAGAGGCTCTTGCCAGTGAAGCCTTCCACAAGGCTAAAGAAGTAATTACCGACTCCGTTATGCAGGTTCGGGAAACTGTAAAGTCCGTAGCGGAAGCTCAATCTTCCCAGGAGACCAACTTTACTGACCTTACAGCTATCCAAAAAGAAGCAGCCTCTCACAATGAATCGGACGCAGAAGCCCCAGAGCAGACACCGGATGAAGAAACCACTAAAGCAAACGCAGATGCCTGCGAAGCGGATAATTCGGCTGATGAAAGCGAAGCTGCCACAGAGCCGTTCACAGCTTCAGATACTGCTTCAGGGGAAGCTTCTTCTGAAACTGTAGAAGAATTTTTTGACGACAGTACTCTCTAAAAACAGGTAGGCTGATAAAGGCCTGGAACTGCTTACAAGTAAGCTTTCCAGGCTTTCTTTAATAACTCAATTCCTTCGTCCAGCTTCTTCTTTTCCATTGCTCCGTACCCCAGAAGAACCGTATTTTGAAAGGGATGCTCCCTTCCCAATTCCTCCATACATGCCCTGGATAATCCATATAGCTTAATTCCTTCTGTTTTTGCTGCTCCGAGCAGCTCTTCCTCTGTTATATTGTTCCGGCTGGTAAGCAGTAAATGCAGTCCTGCATTTTCACCGGAAATTTTAAAATTTTTTTCGAAGGGTTCTAAAAGCCCCAACAGATAATCATGTCTTTCCCGGTATATTTTACGCATTTTATTCAAATACCTCTCAAAATATCCGTCACAAATAAACTCGTTCAGAATACGCTGGTCAATACGTGACACCGTAGAAGCATAACAGCCGCAGTTCTCTATGTAACGCTCAAGCAGCCGCTCCGGCAGCACCATATACCCTACACGAATAGCCGGAGCAATGGACTTGGAAAAGGTGCCCATATAAATCACCTTACCGTTCTTGTCAGAAGCCTGCAGGGAGGGAATCGGCTTTCCCCTGTAGCGGAATTCACTGTCATAATCATCCTCGATCAGGTAGGTATCCTCCCTCTCCTTAGCCCACCTTAAAAGCTCCATTCTCCTTCCTATAGGCATCACTACTCCTGTTGGAAACTGATGGGAAGGCATCACATAGGCAAGACGCGCATTGGTCTTTCGAAGCTCCTCCACATTTATTCCGCTGCCATCCATAGGCACTGCTATAATTTCATAGGCAAAGGATTGAAAAATCCTGTATGCACGCTGATAGGTCGGCTCCTCCATGGCAATGGGCACATGCCTTCCCAGAATTTTTTCCAAAAGCATAAATAAATAATCTGTACCGGCACCGATTATAATCTGCTCCGGTCTGCAGTTTACGCCTCTGGAGGAATGAAGATATCTGCTGATGGTCTCTCTTAGCTGATAATCTCCCTGTGCATCCCCTAAAGCAAACATTTCACTGTTGGCATCCACCAAAATGTTTCTGGTGATCTTTTTCCATGTAGCAAAGGGAAAGTGTCTAAGGCTTACCGCATGAGGTGAAAAGTCGTAGCGTATCTGCTCAGCACTCTCTTTCTCTCCTACTCTTTCCGTCCTCATATCCTCTTTTGTCTCTTTTTCATCCCCAGAAGATAAATGTCTCTTGGCCGGAAGTACCTTCTCCGGCTCCTGCGAAGACAATTCCAAAAGCTCCTCCACCGAACTGACAAAATATCCCCTGCAGGGTTTTGATTCCACATATCCTTCCGCCACCAGCTGACTGTAGGCCAGATCAACGGTGCTGCGCGCTACCTGAAGATATTCCGCCAATGAACGAGTTGAGGGAAGCTTCTCTCCTGCAAGAAGCTTCCCTGTTCTGATTTCATCTCTTATGTATTCGTAAATTTGTTGATAGAGACATTTATTCTTTTCATCCGTCAATTGAATTGTCAAATCAGTCATTTATCATTCATTTCCCTATGAAAATTTCTTTCAGCCCTTATCCTTCATTTTAGCAAGAAGCTGTTCCTTCACATCTCTTGCCTTGTCCTTCATTCTGCTGCTGGCTATAGGTGAAGCCAAAATAGATGATATAATTCTGGAAGAAATATCACATTGATCAAACTCCATTGCAAGCACCGCTATCAGATATTCCACGGTAGTCTCATCCATTCCGCACATGGGATAGCCCTCGTTCTCCCTCGCTGCCAGAAAACCATCCAGGGCATTCTTTAAAAAGCTCCGTTCCTGTTCCTTAAGTCCGGCAAGCTTCTTTTCACCTTCAGGTGTTTTTTCCGCTGTAAGCTTCTCCTGCCAGCTTCTAAGCAGCCATCCCGTTTTTAAGCAGATATATGCCTTTTCGCTGGGCTTTCCATGCTTTACAATCGTATTGGCAAGGCTCAGCTTATACCTGTATAATGCCTCTTCATAGGTATAGGTGGCCTGCTCCTTAATGCTTGCCTTAAAGGCTTCCGAAATATTCGCCTTGATTTCCTTAACCTGAGAGGATGTAGGAGAGCTGAAGAACCTGGAAAGCGCCGCATATCCGCAATGAGGACAAAGAATAACATCATACTTCAGCGGTTCAATATTTTCATACACCGGTCTAAGATCCATATCCGAATGAAGAAGTCTGGCCTTTCCCGCCCTTAAGGTTCTTGCCTTAATCTTTTCACCGCATACAGGACAGTCATAACTCTTATCAAACAGATAATCCGTCTCCGAAACCACCGGTACCTTGGGTGTACTTGGTGTGCCTGCCTGCTTTGCCTGAGCCTGCTCCTCATACAGCTCCATACTTTCTACGTCTTTTAATCCAAAATTTTCAAGTCCATCTAATAATCCAGCCATTTACTTCCTCCTAAGCCTTCGGTAATACATAAGAGCTCTTCAAGGATACTATCCTGTTAAATACAAGCGCTCCTTCTTTGGAATCCTTTGCGTCCACGCAGAAGTACCCCTGTCTCACAAATTGGAAGCTGTCATAAGGCTTGGCGTCCTTAAGTGCAGGCTCCAGATAACACTGCTTTAACACCGTAAGAGAATTAGGATTCAAATTAAGACTGCCGTCCTCATTGTAAACACCCTTTTCCTCATCAATGATATTCTCATACAGCCTTACCTCTGCCTGTACCGCTTCCCGGGCCGGAACCCAGTGAATAGTTCCCTTCACCTTTCGGCCCGTAAAACCGCTGCCGCATTTGGTTTCGGGATCATAGGTACAGTGCACCTCTATCACCTTGCCGCTTTCATCCTTTACGCAGCCGGTACAGGTTACGAAATAAGCATTCATAAGACGTACTTCATTGCCGGGGAACAATCGGAAATACTTTTTCGGCGGCTCCTCCATAAAGTCCTCTCTGTCAATATAAAGCTCTCTGCCAAAGGGAACCTGCCGATAGCCCATCTCCTCATTTTCAAGATTGTTGGCAACCTCCAGCATTTCCGTTTGTCCCTCCGGATAGTTGTCAATAATCAGCTTGATCGGATCAAGGGCTGCCATCATACGAGGACGCTTCAGCTTCAAATCCTCCCTGATACAGTATTCAAGCATTGCATAATCAGCAGAAGCATTGCTCTTTGATACACCGCACAAATCCACAAACATCTTAATGGACTCCGGCGTAAAGCCTCTTCTTCGAAGAGCTGCTATGGATACCAGTCTGGGATCATCCCAGCCATCCACAATTCCATCCTCCACAAGCTTTTTGATATATCTCTTTCCAGTAACTACATTGGTCAAATACATTTTAGCAAACTCAATCTGCTTAGGCGGATGAGGATATTCCAGTTCTCTCACAACCCAGTCATACAAAGGCCTGTGATCTTCAAACTCCAAGGTACAGATAGAATGGGTAATGCCCTCAATAGCGTCCTCAATGGGATGCGCAAAATCATACATAGGATAAATGCACCACTTATCCCCTGTATTGTGATGAGTCATATGGGCAACGCGATAGATAATAGGATCACGCATATTAATGTTTGGAGACGCCATATCAATCTTTGCACGAAGGGTCTTTTCCCCGTCCTCAAACTCACCGTTTTTCATCTTTTCAAACAGCTCGAGATTTTCTTCTATGCTTCTGTCTCTGTTGGGATCATTCTTGCCGGGTTCTGTCAGGGTACCACGGTATTCTCTCATTTCCTCTGCCGAAAGATCGGATACATACGCCTTTCCCTTTTTGATCAGCTTAACTGCTCCCTCATACATCTGCTCAAAGTAATTGGATGCAAAAAAGAGACGATCCTCCCAATCTGCTCCCAGCCACTTAATATCCGCCAAAATAGCATCCACAAATTCCGTCTTTTCTTTGGTAGGATTGGTATCATCAAAACGCATATTGAATTTGCCGCCGTACTCCTTAGCCAATCCATAGTTAAGAAGGATGCTCTTTGCATGTCCAATATGCAGATATCCGTTGGGCTCGGGCGGAAATCTGGTGTGCACGGTATCATACACACCCTCTGCCAGATCCTTATCTATGATCTGCTGAATAAAATGTCTGGAAACCACTGTCTTTTCTTCTTCGTTCGAAGGCTCCATAGCTTCGTTTTTTAATTCTTTCTCGCTCATATCAATCACTCCGCGTCCTTTAGACCGGGCTTAACCTCCTGCGTCAGTTTCTTTTCTTAGCATCATTAGTTATCATAGCATACTGAAATAAATTTATAAAGTAGAGTTTCACTTATAAATTTATTTTTACTTTTGAAGCTCAGGCACATACTTCTTTTCAAAGTCCTCTCTGGGCATTGGCCTGTCAAAGTAATAACCCTGTACCAACCCTACACGCATTTCCGAAAGGATCTCATATTGGTTTTTGGTCTCTACACCCTCTACACATACATTAACACCGATAGCATCAGCCAGCTCTCCTACCATTTTGATAAAGGATTTGGCATAGGCATCCCTCTCCAGATCCCTGATAAAACTCTGATCTACCTTGATCACATCAAAGGGAATTTCACGAATGTGATTTAAGGAAGAATAGCCTGTTCCGAAATCATCCAATGCAATTCTTACTCCCAGCTTTTTGATGCTTGCAAGAATTTCCTTCATTCTCTCCATATCGTTGATGGCAAGACTCTCCGTCACCTCAAGCGTCAGATTGTGAGGCGATATGCCCGTCTCCTCTACAGTATGTGCTATGATTTCCACAATATCCGCCTGCAAAAGCTGCACTACGGAAAGATTTACATTTACCTTGTAATCCGGATGTCCATTGTCATTCCACCTTTTGCAGCAATTACATGCCTCCCTGAGCACGTAATTGCCAATGGGGTTAATAAGCCCCAGATATTCCGCAAGCGGAATAAACTCAGAGGGTGGAATAAATCCCAGTTCCGCATTATTCCAACGGATAAGAGCCTCTGCTCCCGTACAGGGCAGGTTCTTTTTCTGGACATTAATAATAGGCTGGTAATATACCTCAAATTCCTTATAGCCTCCCGCTGTGGCATCACGCATATTCTTTTCCATATCAAGGCGCTTGCCGGACTTTGTATCCATATTGTCTGTGTACTTTGCCACCCGGTTTTTCCCACGCTTTTTGGCCTCATACATGGCAATATCTGCCTTCTTGATCAGCTCATGCACCACATTTCCTTCGCTGGGGTATTCCACAATACCCATGCTCATCGTACAGTAATAATCCGCATCCTTCAAAAACCATGGCTTAATAAAAATAGCCTTGATAGATGCAATAATACCTTCAAGCCTTTCAAATTCAGCAGGAGGTATAATAATAACAAACTCATCGCCGCCCATGCGGTAACAGGTATTTTCAATCCCTTCTATTCTTTGAAGGCTGTGTGAAATCGCTTTTAAAAGCACATCTCCGTACTGGTGCCCTAATCCGTCATTAATATGCTTAAAATCATCCAGATCCAGATAAAGGAGCGCACCCTTCGTCTTTTCCTTGTCCGCCTCATCCACATACTTGGCAAGATCTCTCTCGCAGCACATCCGATTATACAGACCTGTCAGGAAATCCGTGTAGGCCTGCTGTTCTATCTTTTTCTGATATATTTTCTTTTCAGTAATATCATACAACGAGCACAAAAGTACCGGATTACCATCTACCCATTTAATCTGGGTATAATGCAGATCATACCAGCGCTCCTTGTCCGCATGAAAAATTTCGCTGACACCGCCATCTTTACGTATTCCCTGATCCAAAAGCTCACTCAGGCTTCCGTCCTTTAGCTCCTTTTCAAAGGTATGACGCATGTTACGGTTAACAAACAGCGGTTTCCCCGTTGCAAGGCTTCTCACATAAACTGCGCTTCCAACATTGTCAAGAATGGTTTCCAGAGAAGCATAAGAGCTTGCCAGGGAATTTTTTTGTATTCTTCTGGTTAAAATACTGTGCAAGATCTTTACAGAATCATTTAGGAATTTAATTTCCTCCAGCTTCCAGATACGTTCCTTAGCCTTTTCACCAAAATATACATACATGCCTACCGTATCGTTAATCATAATCGGCATGATAATTACCGCCTTTAGCCCAAGCTTTTCCATTTCCTCACGCTCTGCGGCGCCCATCATGGAATTTCCTGACAATACCAGGGGTTTATCTGTCTGAAAAAAGGAAGGGCACAGACCATTAGTATCCTTCTCACTCCCCCAGCTGCCCCCTTTTCCACACCAATAAGTAATGATATCAAGAGCGTTTCCGTCCCTGCTCATCCGGTAAACAGCCCCTACGCTTATGGAAAGAAAATTTCCCACTATGTTCAGAAGCTTATTCATTACTGCTTCAATAGCCTCTTCATTTTCCAAAAGCTGCACCACCTCGGTAAGTGCCTCCGTGCGCTTTAGGTTTTCACCCATTTCCTGCTCCGAATAGCGGCTTCTGCGGCTTTCCGCCTCTGCATTTACAAGGGAAAGCTTATAACCGATCAGAGCATTGGTAAGATCGTGAAGTGCATCCACTGCCGCCAGAAACTGCTTCTCTGTCAGCATGCTGCTAAACCCTTCAAGAGGTTCCTTCTCATACTCTTCTACGTCCGATACATCAGAAAGCACACCGCAAACAAGCCAATTGATCACAGGCTTTCCCTCTGCCTTGGCGGATATCACCGCCATGCGCAGATTAGGATAAGCTGTCGTCTCAATCGCCTGATCCTCCAGTGTGCTTTTTGATACACGCAATAACATGCTTTGAAATTGTTCGTTGTCAATGACTCTCTTAAGCCTCTCTATGTCGCCTGCCTCTCCGCCTAACTCCGTAAGCGGAATCCCCCTTCCATCTACACAGCACACGAACACGCCGGCCACGTCGCAAAAATGCTTCTGCCACTTGTTCAGCTCTTTTCCTTCAATAAGACTCTGAACAAGTGACGACGTGTCATTGAAAAATGAAGTATTTTTCAAGTTACCCACCTTTGCTATACTCCTTCCAAACCCTATATCCTTATTTATCCCTTCGGAGTCCTGCCTCTCCCCCAAATCATATTAAAAAGTAACTGCTTAGCCCTCACATTCATAAGCGGCTGCTTCAAAACTATTCATCTACGCTGTAGTTAGGTGCTTCCTTAGTAATATGAATGTCATGCGGATGACTTTCCTTAAGGGAAGCTGCTGAAATCTTAATAAATCTTCCCTTCTCCTTCAACTCCTCAATTGAACCGGTTCCGCAATAACCCATTCCCGAGCGAAGGCCACCCATAAGCTGGAAGACAGTATCCTCAACCGTTCCTTTATAAGCCACACGGCCTTCAACACCTTCCGGTACCAGCTTCTTTGCATTTTCCTGGAAATAACGATCCTTGCTTCCGTTTTCCATAGCTGCAATTGAGCCCATTCCTCTGTAAACCTTATATTTACGTCCCTGATACAGCTCAAAGGTTCCAGGGCTTTCATCGCATCCCGCAAAAATGCTTCCCATCATACATACATTTCCTCCTGCTGCAATTGCCTTAGTCATATCACCGGAGTACTTAATACCTCCGTCTGCAATAATAGGAATGCCAAATTCCTTTGCCACCGAATATGCATCCATAATTGCAGAAATCTGAGGAACACCGATACCTGCAACCACACGGGTGGTACAAATAGAGCCGGGCCCTATACCCACCTTAACAGCATCTGCGCCAGCCTTGATCAAATCTCTTGTCCCTTCCCCGGTTGCAACATTTCCTGCAATTACCTGAAGTTCAGGATACTTGTCCTTGATCATGGAAAGACAGCGAAGCACATTTTCGGAATGTCCATGTGCACTGTCCAAAACGATTACATCCACCTTTGCATCTACCAAAGCGCCAACCCTGTCAAGAACATTTGCCGTGATACCTACACCGGCTCCGCACAAAAGCCTTCCCTGCTCATCCTTAGCCGAAAGGGGATATTTAATTGTTTTTTCAATATCTTTGATGGTGATTAGTCCTACAAGATTATAATTGTCATCCACGATAGGGAGCTTTTCCTTTCTTGCCTTCGCAAGAATCTTCTTGGCTTCCTCAAGAGTAATGCCTTCCTTTGCTGTAATCAGCCCCTCGGATGTCATGGACTCTTTGATTTTCTTAGAAAAATCAGTTTCGAATTTCAGGTCACGGTTGGTAATGATACCTACCAGCTTTCTTCCTTCCGTAATCGGCACACCGGAGATACGGAATTTTCCCATTAAAGCATCTGCATCTGCCAGAGTATGCTCCGGAGTAAGTGAAAACGGATCTGTAATAACACCATTTTCGGATCTTTTAACCTTGTCTACCTCTTCTGCCTGAGCTTCAATAGACATATTTTTGTGAATAATTCCGATACCGCCCTGTCTTGCCATTGCAATCGCCATTCTGTGTTCCGTGACGGTATCCATTCCAGCACTCATCATAGGAATATTGAGCTTAATTTTTTTGGTTAACCATGTTGTCAAATCCACTTCATTCGGAACGATCTTTGAGTAAGAAGGCACAAGCAGCACATCATCAAAGGTAATTCCTTCACCAATTATTTGACCCATTTTCTTTCCTCCTGTCATTTATTTTCATTTGATTTTTATATTAAATTTTAATCCTTAAACACCTTTCTGGGAGCAACCATAGTGATCGCCTTGATCATTTCCTCGTTGGGCTCGATAATGACCTTTTGCCTCCCGTCATAGTAAAAAACATACCTGGGATCCGGCTGTTTTTCCTCACCTGAGCTGTAATCCACCGTCTTATCCGTTCTGTTTTTGTAGTTGTCCAGATGCCATGACTTAACCGGTGCCAGAATTTCCATCTTACCAATATCAAATACTGCCACTCTTTTTCGTCTGCTTTTGGCAAGAACCTTGTCCACCGTAAGCTCCTTGTCCACATAAAGATATTCATATTCCAGATCGGAGTTCTGGTAAACAAAATACGCCACTACACCCAAAATAATGCCGATAATCATTGCCGGAACAAAAATAAGCCCAAGCAGTACAAAGCATACCGCCAGCATAATAGAAAGAATCCGAAGAAGCTTCATGTAAGTGGGTGTTTTCCTTTTAACAAGCCATTCCACATATGTTTCGTTCATATAAAACCTCCATAAAAGTATATATCCTATATCATAGTATATTTTCCCAAAACTTTCAAGTGCGATAACTGACCTCGTCAAAAGTATGCAGCAGTTCAGCCTTTCGACGCCGCCGCGGGTATGCCCCAGCTAACAAAGAAGCACTGGCATATACCCGGCGGCGCGGAAAAACAGAACATCTGCCAAAGTATTTTTTTAAGTATTT
>JAUNGK010000078.1 GCA_030524555.1 Bacillota bacterium
ATAATAATAACTTAATAATAATTTAAAATAATAACTTGCATAGATAATAATCATGCTTTATTCCTTTATAAAATTATTTACATATGTTTCACGTGAAACAATTTCAATTTTCTAATATTATTAACACAAGATCATGTTTCACGTGAAACAATTTACCCCAAAATCTAGTAACCATAAGCGTGAAACATTCCATAAAATCCCATAAAAAGGCGTGAAACATTGTTTATTACAGACAAAAATTATTTTTATAAACACTACATATTGTAGCTATAAAATATTAATACACAAGCTTATTTTTACATGAAAATCTTATGGAATATAATTTTCATAAGTGATATAATCATTTAGAAGCTTTATGAGAAGAGAATAAAATACCTACTAGATTAGGAAGGAAGAAAGTATGGGAAGAACAATTGCAATTGCAAACCAAAAGGGAGGAGTAGGGAAAACTACTACTTCTATTAATTTATCTGCATCATTGGCAGCAAAAGGAAAAAAAGTATTAGTAATCGATACCGATCCACAGGGGAATACAACCAGTGGATTTGGAATAGAAAAGAATGAGCTTGAAAATACAATTTATGAATTGATGTTGAGTGAGTGTTCTATTAAGGAATGTATTCTTAACAATGTAATTCCGGGAGTATCAATTATTCCGTCTAATGTAAATTTAGCAGCTGCTGAAATAGAATTAATTGGTATTGATCGAAAGGAATACATTTTGAAGAGGGAGGTTGAATGGATTAAAGAAAGCTATGATTATATCATGATTGATTGTCCTCCTTCATTAAACCTATTAACTTTAAATGCTATGACTACAGCTGATTCGGTTCTCGTTCCTATTCAATGTGAATATTATGCGCTGGAAGGATTAAGTCAGCTAATACATACAATTAATCTCGTAAAAGAAAGATTAAACCCGGATCTGGAAATGGAAGGTGTTGTTTTTACAATGTTCGATTCAAGGACAAACCTTTCTACACAGGTAGTTGAAAATGTAAAAAATCATTTAAGTCAAAGGGTATTTGAAACTGTAATTCCAAGAAATATCAGATTAGCAGAAGCGCCCAGTTATGGAATGCCGATTCATATGTATGAACCGAAATCGGCAGGTGCGGAAGCATATATGTTACTTGCGGATGAAATTTTGTGTAGAGAGGATGATTAATTATGGCGGCTGCAAGAGGATTGGGAAAAGGGTTAGATGCATTAATTCCAAGTGGGCTTGGGGAAAAGACAGTAAGTTCAGGTAAAACAAAACAAGAAAAATCTACGGAAAAGCAATCAGGTGAGACTATAGTAAATATAACTAAGGTGGAACCAAACAGAGAGCAGCCCAGAAAAAATTTTGATGAGGATGCTTTGGAGGAATTAGCTGAGTCGATCAAGCAGTTTGGTTTACTTCAACCTATTCTTGTCCAGGACAGAAAATCATATTATGAGATTATTGCCGGAGAAAGAAGATGGCGTGCTGCTAAAAAAGCAGGTTTAAAAGAAGTTCCTGTTATTATCAAGAATCTGACGGAGCAAGAGATAGTAGAAATTTCTTTAATTGAAAATATTCAGAGAGAGGATTTAAATCCAATCGAAGAAGCTCAGGCATATAAACGTCTTCTCACAGAATTTAATTTAAAACAGGATGAGGTTGCCGAAAGAGTGGCAAAAAGCCGTACAGCAGTTACTAATTCTATGCGTTTGCTGAAATTATGTGATAACGTACAGCAAATGATTATTGATGGAATGATTTCAACCGGACATGCCAGAGCTCTTATTTCCATTGATGATCCTGAGCAGCAATATGTAATTGCGCAGCAGATATTTGATGAAAAGTTAAGTGTAAGGGATGTAGAAAAGCTTGTAAAAAATTTGAATAAACCTGCTAAAATAAAAAAGACGGTGATAACGGATAAAAGCTTAGAAGCGGTATATCAGGATATCGAAGAAAATCTTAAACAAAAACTGAGTACAAAGGTAAGTATTACGTCTAAAGGTAATGGTGCAGGAAAGCTTGAAATAGAATTTTATAGCCATGAGGATTTGGAAAAGCTCATGGATCTGCTGTCCAAATAATAATAAATTTATAACAAAAGAAATTAGAAAGGTACAAGTGTAAAATGAATAATTCCTTTTTGAGTGGAATAGGTCTTGGCAATTTGGATATGGGAATTGTTATTATTATAATGCTGGTTATTATAATAGCGTTACTTATTATAAGTATAACAAACATATGTTCTATACTCAAAATGAAAAAGACCTACAAAAAGTTTATGCAGGGGAAAAACAGTAAAAGTCTTGAGCAGGAAATAATGGGGTTATTTGAAGATAATAAATTCATAAAAAATGCAATCGAAAAGAACAAAAAGGATATTAGAGTTCTTTACAAGAATTTTGAAAATGCATTTCAGAAAATCGGTATCGTAAAATATGATGCTTTTAACCAAATGGGCGGGCAGCTTAGCTTTTGCCTTGCCTTGTTAGATGAAAATAATAATGGATTTATTATGAATTCTGTTCACAGTACAGAAGGATGCTATTCTTATACAAAAGAAATCAATAACGGAGAGTGCAGGATATCTTTGGGGGATGAAGAAAAACAGGCGCTTGAGATGGCTATGGGAGGAAATATATAATATTGGGGTGGTAGCATGAGGTTATGTAAGGTTGATGAGTTGATTGGCGGTGAGGTTCTTGCAAAAGCAATAATGACACCGGAGTTCCGAATATTGTTATCGGAAGAAACTGTATTGCGTCCTGAATATATTGAAAAAATTAAAGAGTTTGGTATCAGCGACGTATATATTAAAGATGAAGATCAGGTTCATGCGCAGGAGGTTGTACTATTAAAATCAGAAGCGGAAAATTTTTTTCGTGACAGAGTGAAAACTATTCTGGAAAAGCATACCTATAACAGGAACAGTGAGCTTATGGAGCTAAGCCAGACAGCAGATAATATTATAACTAATATTCTTGAAGAGGATGCGGTAGTTGAAAAAATATTTGATATTAAAGAAAGAAGCTCAGATATTTATGAGCATTCTATAAGTATCTGTTCGCTTGCCACATTAACAGCTTTAAAATTAAAAATTCCAAAGAATAAAGTACATGATATTGGTGTGGGAAGTCTTTTGCATGATCTCGGGCTTCGATATCTTACCATAGAATATGCGGATCAGGATATTTCAAAATTATCCAAGCTAGAGCTTGCAGAATTTATGAAGCACCCTGTTTATGGTTATTCCGTATTAAAGAATGAAAATTGGATATCTAATATAAGTAAAAATATTATCTTATATCATCATGAAACGCTGGATGGATCCGGGTATCCGCTTCATGCAAAGGAGATACCTTTTGAGTCGCAAATTGTCAATATTTGCGATACCTTTGATGAAATGATTTGCGGTATCGGCTGCGAAAGAAGAAAAGTATATGAAGCAGTGGAATATTTAAAAAGCTTAAAGGGTGTTAAGTTTAATCCTGAAATTGTAGATGTATTTCTGGAATTTACTGCAGTGTATCCTGCAGGCAGTCAGGTTTTATTAAGTGATGGCAGAGTCGGAAAGGTAATAAGACAGAATAATGAATTTCCTGACCGTCCTATTGTACAGATTATAAAAGATAAAAATGGTAATGCTGTAAGCAAGAAGGAAATGATTGATTTAATAAAAGTAAATAACATATTTATTGAAAAAGTTCTTGCATAAAGAAAAAATACATAATAACATTACTAATGTTAAATAAGGGAGGAAAAATTATGATAGATATTAAATTTTTAAGAGAAAATCCAGATGCGGTAAAAGAAAACATTAAAAAGAAATTTCAGGATGAAAAAATCAGTCTGGTGGATGAAGTGATTGTTCTGGATCAGGAAAGTCGAAAAACACAGCAGGAGGCTGATGAACTGAGAGCAAACAGAAATAAGATTTCTAAGGAAATTGGTGGGCTGATGGCTCAAGGGAAAAAGCAGGAAGCAGAGGAAAAGAAGGCAGAGGTTGCTGCCGGAGCAAAGCGTCTTGTAGAGCTGGAAGAAAGAGAAAAGGAATTAAATGAAAAGATCACCAAGATTATGATGATGATCCCTAATATTATTGATCCCAGTGTTCCTATTGGTAAGGATGATACGGAAAACGTGGAAATAAAGAGATACGGAGAGCCTGTAGTTCCTGATTTTGAAGTTCCCTATCATACTGAGATTATGGAAAGATTAAACGGGATTGATCTCGACAGTGCCAGAAAGGTTGCCGGTAATGGTTTTTATTATCTGATGGGTGATATTGCAAGACTTCATTCCGCAGTAATTTCCTATGCAAGGGATTTTATGATTGACAGAGGGTTTACCTACTGTGTTCCTCCTTTTATGATTAGAAGCAATGTTGTAACCGGTGTTATGAGCTTTGCAGAAATGGATGCCATGATGTATAAGATTGAGGGAGAGGATTTATACCTGATCGGTACTTCTGAGCATTCTATGATTGGTAAGTTTATTGACACAATAGTTCCGGAAGAAGAGCTTCCCAAAACGCTTACCAGCTATTCACCCTGCTTTAGAAAAGAAAAGGGTGCACATGGCCTGGAGGAAAGAGGCGTTTATAGAATTCATCAGTTTGAAAAGCAGGAAATGATTGTTGTATGTAAGCCGGAGGAATCACCTATGTGGTTTGACAAGCTGTGGCAGAATACGGTAGATTTGTTTAGATCTATGGATATTCCTGTAAGAACAATAGAGTGCTGTTCCGGAGATCTTGCCGATTTGAAGGTGAAGTCCTATGATGTGGAAGCATGGTCACCCAGACAGAAGAAATACTTTGAGGTGGGAAGCTGCTCCAATTTAGGAGATGCCCAGGCAAGAAGATTAAAAATCAGGGTAAATGGTGAAAACGGAAAATATTTTGCGCATACATTAAACAATACAGTAGTTGCACCCCCCAGAATGCTGATTGCATTTTTGGAGAATAATTTACAGGCCGATGGTTCTATCAGAATCCCTGAGGTTTTGCAGCCTTACATGGGTGGTAAAAAGGAAATAAGATAAGAAACAAATACCCTGACGGTAGTAAAAATTTAGCATTAATCAGACAAATATAAGGAGGTGAAATCCTTGCACAAATTTATGAGATCTATAGGCTTCAGTAAACTTACAGACAGAAAAGAACTGCAAAAGCTTCTTACAGATGTAGTGGTAGAAGGTACGGATCGTTCCTATACCTCTAACGGAGATGATACCTTGCTTGCACGATTTTGCATGGATTTTACCGAAGTAGTGGAAGGTTCTACGGACAGTTCTATTGGAATTGCTGTGTGCGGTGAATTTGATAATGATGATAAATTCACCTATGATTACTACTTTCCGTATCTTAAGGGAAATACCATAAGCTCGGAGGAGGATGTTTCCGTAGAAAGACATGCGGCGCAGGAATCGTATGCAGGTGTATGTGATGATATAAGAATCGGCGTTTCACTAATTTTTTATCTTCAAAATATGATACCCTACGTTAAAGCAAAAAATTCAGGAATTCTTCCCATAAGAGGTACCACACTTATCCTGACCGCTCTTTCAACTAAAGGAACCATCATGATGCCTATTGTAAAGAGTGAAAAGGATTTAATCAGGAACAAGCAGGTGGCTTCAAACAGAAATCAGCTTTTAAATGCAGCGCGAAAGGGTGATGAACAGGCAATTGAAAGTCTTACCCTGGATGATATGGATACGTATACTGCTATTTCCAAAAGAATACAGAAGGAAGATGTATTCAGCCTGGTAGATACCTGTTTTATGCCCTATGGGGTTGAATGTGATCATTATTCTATCGTGGCAGAAATTGTAGAATGCAGCCTAATTAGAAATAAGCTGACAAAGGAAGAGATATACCTTATGACACTTAGCTGCAATGATTTAACCTTTGATCTTTGTATTAATAAGGAGGATCTTTATGGGGAGCCTGCAGTGGGGAGAAGATTTAAAGGAACCATTTGGATGCAGGGGTATATTAATTTTCCTGAATAAAAAATATGTTTGAGTGAAGCAAAATAGTTGTCAGAGTAATTTGATTATGATAAAATATCATAGTTGAAATTGTCCTCGTAGCTCAGGGGATAGAGCACTCGCCTCCTAAGCGAGGGGTCGGACGTTCAAATCGTCTCGGGGACGTTTAAAAGCATTGAAAATATAGGTCTTTTCAATGCTTTTTTTTTTAACTTTCTATAATTAAAGGGAGGGGAATGAATGAAATATTTAATTGTAGTGGATATGCAGAAGGATTTTATTACGGGAAGCTTAGGAACTAAGGAAGCAGAGAAAATTCTGCCAAAGGTCATTGAAAAGGTCAGGAATTATGACGGAAAAGTAATTTTTACAAAGGATACGCATACGGCGGATTACCTAAGTACGCAGGAGGGAAAAAATCTGCCGGTAAAGCATTGTATAATCAATGAAGAGGGATGGAAATTGGATGATCAGCTGGAAGACATTGCACATAAAACTGACCGGAAAATTTACAATAAGCAAACCTTTGGCAGTGTAGAGCTTGCTTCCGATTTAAAAGCTGAGAATGATAAGACGCCAATTGAGGAGCTTGAGCTGTGTGGACTTTGTACAGATATTTGTGTCATTTCAAATGCATTATTATTAAAAGCTTTTATGCCGGAGGTACCTGTATATGTAGATGCGCAGTGCTGCGCTGGTGTTACGCCGGATAGCCACAAAAATGCACTGGAAGCGATGAAAATGTGCCAGATATATATTAAGAACAGTGAAGAGGAATCAAAATAATGAACACACAGTTTAACGAACGAAATATTTCAATGGTTATGGACATGTACGAGCTTACCATGTCGAACGGTTATTTTAATAAAGAGTATCAGGATATTATTGTTGCATTTGACGTGTTTTATAGAAATAATCCGGATAACGCAGGCTTTGCCATCTTTGCGGGCTTGGAGCAGGTTATAGAATATATTCAGAATATACATTTTAGTAAAGAGGATGTAGAGTATCTGCGGTCAAAGAATTTGTTTACAGAGGATTTTCTGAGCTATCTTTTGAATTTCAAATTTAAAGGTGATATTTATGCCATGCCGGAAGGGACGATTATGTATCCCAATGAACCGATTATGACAGTCGTTGCTCCGCTGATTGACGCGCAGTTGATTGAGACCACTATTTTGTTGGAAATTAATCATCAATCCCTGATTGCAACCAAAACAAACAGAATTGTACAGGCAGCAGGCGGTAAGCCGATATCCGATTTTGGAGCAAGACGGGCTCATAATGTGGATGCCGCAGTATACGGAGCAAGAGCCGCATATATCGGAGGAGCTGCATCAACGGCAACGGTTTTGGCGGGCAAAATGTTTAACATTCCAATTTCGGGTACGATGGCACACAGCTGGGTAATGTCCTTTGATAATGAGTATGAGGCATTTAAGGCATATGCGGAGACTTATCCTGATGCAACTGTTTTACTTGTAGATACTTATGATGTGTTAAAAAGCGGTGTGCCCAATGCAATTCGCGTTGCTGAAGATGTTTTAAAACCAATGGGAAAAAGATTAAAGGGTATTCGTCTCGATTCAGGAGATCTTGCGTATCTGTCAAAGGAGGCAAGAAAAATGCTGGATGATGCCGATCTTAAGGATTGCATTATTGTGGCATCCAACAGTCTTGATGAATATACGATTACATCCTTAAACCGACAGGAAGCTATGATTGACAGTTATGGTGTGGGTGAAAAGCTGATTACTTCTTCTACCGCTCCTGTATTTGGTGCGGTTTATAAGCTGGTGGCGGTGAATAAGGATGGTGAATTTGTCCCTAAAATTAAAATTTCTGAAACCGTGGAGAAAATCACCAATCCGGGAATCAAAGAAATATACAGAGTATATGATAAAGAAGGAAAAGCGGTTGCGGATTATTTAACTGTTAAAGGGGAAGAAATTGATTTGGCCCATCCGGTTCGCTATGTTGATCCAATTAATTATTGGAAAAACAGGAGCTTTACTGATTGTACGTTTAAGCCGTTACAGAAACAGATCTTTAAAAACGGGGAACTGGTGTATAAGCTGCCGTCGCTGGAAGATATTAAAGGTTATGTAAGAGACCAGCTTGATCATGAAATCTGGGAAGAGGAACAAAGATTTGAAAATTCACATACGCATTACCTGGATATGAGTCCGGCTATGTTTGAATTGAAGATGAGTTTATTACATGAAAGTAATAAGGAAAAGTAAGTTAAAAAGAGAAAAAGTATGTCCCATAGTTGAAAGATAAAAGGAACTGTACACTAATGATTAAAATCATAGTATACAGTTCCTTTTGTAAAGTATTATTATTCTTCCGTTAAAGTAATATCCGCATTGCCAGACAGAGAAACAACGGTATCATTTCCGTCTTTTACCGCACCGCTTCCGGCAGCACTTACATTTACCAAACGAATGGTATAATCCTTATCGGAGGTAACAGCTAAGTGAATATCCTTACCGGTTCTCTTAGCGGTAATGGAGATATTTTCTTTTTGATCCATACCGTAAACAACAGAGCTTGCTTCACAGCCGTCTTTTAAAGTATAAACTCTGATTTCTGCATGATCGGCGTAGTCGTAATCGGGCTTATCATCACAATTACCCAAAACGACGATAGAGTTTTCCTTTACCATAAGAGGGATGCTTAAATAGCTATGCTTTTCTGTTATCCAGCATCCGCCTTCCTTAACTTCGCCGGTGAACAGGTTGGTCCAGATTCCCTTGGGAAGATAGTATTCTGCAATGCTCTGATCATTAAAGATGGGAGCTACCAGCAGATTGTCACCCAGCATATACTGTTTGTCAACGTAGTGACAGGTCTTATCCTCTGTATATTCCAGAACCATGCTTCTCATGGTTGGGATACCGGTTTTGGAGGTATCAATAGAGGTCTTGTAAAGGTAAGGCATCAGCTTTGCTTTAAATCTTGTAAAGAACCTTACCACATCAACTGCCTCATCATCATAGACCCAGGGCACTCTGTAGGAGGAGCTTCCGTGAAGTCTGGAATGTGACGAAAGAAGTCCGAATGCAACCCACCTCTTATAAACATCAGCGGTAGAGGTATTTTCAAATCCGCCGATATCATGTGCCCAGAAGCCAAATCCGCTCATCATCAGGGAAAGTCCGCCGCGAAGGCTCTCTTCCATAGATTCATAATCTGACCAACAGTCTCCGCCCCAGTGAACGGGGAATTTCTGACCGCCTACGGTTGCAGAACGAGCAAATAAAACGGCTTCACCTTTGCCGCGCTTACGCTCTAAAAGCTCATAAACGCATTTATTATATAAATAGGTATAGAAATTATGCATCTTTTCGGGATCGGAACCGTCATAGTAGGTTACGTTTTCGGTAGGAATCCTCTCACCAAAGTCGGTTTTAAAGCAGTCCACTCCCATGTCGAGCAGTACCTCCAGCTTATCCTGGAACCACTTCCATGCATCAGGGTTAGTAAAGTCTACGATAGCCATTCCTGCCTGCCATGCATCCCACTGCCATACCTGACCGTTAGCTCTCTTGATAAAATAGCCTTTTTCCATTCCTTCATTAAACAGAACGGATTCCTGTGCAATATAAGGATTGATCCATACGCAGATATTCAGTCCCTTTGCCTTGATACGTTTAAGCATTCCTTCAGGATCAGGGAAAACTCTGGAATCCCATACAAAATCAGACCAGTGGAATTCTTTCATCCAGAAGCAGTCAAAATGGAAGGTTCTGAGAGGAATTCCTCTATCCAGCATTCCGTTTACAAAGCTCATAACAGTATCTTCATCATAGCTGGTGGTAAAGGAAGTGGAAAGCCAAAGCCCGAAGGTCCAGGGTGCAGGTAGTGAAGGTTTTCCGGTAAGATCGGTATACTTAACCAGAACCTCCTTCATAGTAGGACCGTTAATCAGGAAATAATCAAGATAACTGCCCTTTACGGAAAATTCTGTCCGGGTAACCATTTCTGTTCCCACTTCAAAGGAAACCATTTCCGGATGATTAACCAGAATCCCATAGCCTTTGTTTGTAATGTAAAAAGGAATATTCTTGTAGGACTGCTCTGTGCTTGTACCACCGTCAGCATTCCAGATATCTACGCTTTGTCCGTTTTTGACAAAAGAAGTAAAGCGTTCACCCATTCCGTAAACAAGCTCTCCTACGGAAAGAGAAAGCATTTGACGGATGTAGGTATCCTTGTCGTCGCCCTTATCGTATGTAATTCCCTTCCAGTCTGTTTTCATAAGAGCTAAGTCTTTTCCGGCACTTTTAGTAATTACTTCATCACCTCTTAGGTAGGTCATGGACCAGTTTTTCTTGGTAATAAGGAGGGATGTATTTCCGCTTGTGATTTTAATATTTTCCTCACTGTCTTCTACCTTAAGGGGAAGCTCTTTAGTTAAGCTAAGCTCAAATGCAGGGGTGTTTACGATGGCTCCCTTGTAATGATAGGTACGAACACGGAAAATGTCAGGTGCAGGAGAAGTAATCTCCAGAGTTAAGTTAACTCCCCCAAGTACATCACCTCTCTGGGTAATGTGAAGAGTAGGTGCAAGAAGCGTTACTTTATTATCTTCAATCGTGGTAAAGTAAACCTCTTGAGGTGAAAAACAGCTACAACCTTCTTTTTGTAACCAACAGCCATTACTGAATTTCATAGTTTTAACTTATCCTTTCTTTACATTTATAGTAATACAGCTCAAGATCTTTATACCCTATTATAATTGAAAACTAAAAGTTTGCATATAGTTCTTTTTAAAGATATACTTAAAGCATGTCAAAAAACAGGAGTCATTTATGGGATCGGGTATTTTTCAAAAATTTGAACTGCTGAAAAAAACAAAGATAAAACAACAGCTGTATTTCATTTATTTTGCAGCTATTGTTTTGCCTATTACTATTATAGGCAGCTTTTTGCTGATCAATACCTCCAAGCTTCTGACCAATTATCATAGGGATCTGTTGGAGTCTGATAATTTAAGGGTAAAGACTATTTTATTTGAAATTACTACGCAGGTCTATAATATTTCCGAAGAGCTGACATTTGACAATGATCTGCGGGAAATGCTGGGGCACAGCTATTATATACGATCCAGTATGGAACAAAAAGCTTCCGAGATAACGATTCTGGATAATTACAGTTATAATCATGCGGAAATCGAAGGGATAGAAATTTATACCGATAATCCGTCCTTTATGGAATACAAGCAGTTTCATCCGGCAGATGAAACAGTTCAAAGCTCGGAATGGTTTCAGAAGGCAGTCAATCAGTCCAGTGTATTTTGGTACCCCATGATGACAATGGATAAGTATGGAAATGAATATTGGAATTTATGTCTTATAAGAAAAATACCTTTAAAAAACAGTGCTCATAATGCGGTTCTGGTAATTAAAATCAGTGATAATTATTTAAAAACCAGAATTAACAGTCAGGAATATGCAGCTATGATTTCGGTTGATAAGGAACCGGTATTTTACAGCTCCAATCGGGAATTATATGGTTCACAGCAGCCTGTAGCAATAGATTATGAGGAAGATTATTTTCAGTATGTGGGAACGCAGAAGATAAACGGCAGGAATTGCTTTGTAGAAATGTCTACGCTGCACATGTATCAATCCGAATCCAGAGTTTATATTTTTACCATGAATGATCAGGCATACAGAAATATCAGCAATATTATATTAATCTGTCTGTTGATCATTGCACTGGCAATTCTTATTCCCGGAATAATCATTCATTATTTTACGGTATATTTTACGTCAAGGGTTCTTACCTTGAGACAGGCAATGCATCAGGCAAGCAATGAGGATTATGAAATAGTTAATTCGGTACGGGGTCAGGACGAGCTTTCGGAAGCCTTTTCAGATCTGGAAATAATGGTTCAAAAGATCAAACAAAAGGATGCGGATATGTATGAGGCGCGTATTAATGAAAAGGAGCTTGTTAGTGCGCAGCAAGCCATGGAATTTAAAATGCTGGCAAGTCAGATTAATCCTCATTTTCTTTACAATACATTGGAAACCATAAGAATGAAAGCTTTTACGGTTGGAGACAAGGAGGTTGCCACTGCGATTAAGCTTTTGGGAAAATCCATGAGATATGTACTTGAAAATACGGGAACTTCTTTTACAACATTAGACCATGAGCTTGAGCATGTGGAGAATTATTTAGCGATACAGAAGCTTCGGTTTGGGGAAAAATTCGACAGTTGTTTAGAAGTTGCACCACAAATACAGCTGGCTCAGTTGTATATTTTACCATTGCTGCTTCAGCCGGTAGTAGAAAATGCATTGCTTCACGGGCTTGAGGAGAAGGAAGCAAACGGGCGGATAGTAATTTCAATATACAGGCAGCAGGATTTCATAAATATTGACGTTTCGGATAACGGATGCGGTATGGATGAAAAAGAGCTTTCGGAGCTTCAAAAAAATATTGAAATCAAGGATATGAGCAGAAGTAAAAGTATAGGTCTTTATAATATTAACCAAAGAATGAAGTTAAGTTACGGGGAGGATTGCGGAATACAGATTTATTCTGCAGTAAATGAAGGAACAACTATAAGATTATGTATTCTCGAAGAAAAAATGAAAACATATTAATGTTAAAAAAGTTACTGTATTTTTCCTAAATTAATTACTGTAT
>JAUNGK010000079.1 GCA_030524555.1 Bacillota bacterium
TACATTCTTACTCGATTTCCCGGGCAAACAATAAATAACATCAGAATTGCAGAAGTTATTATGGCTCCTTCCCAATTTTCAACGCAAAATCTATAAGCAGATGTTTTAAAGCATGCCAATCATATAATAACCAGCAATACAAACATTATGATTGCTGCCACATCAAAATTAGTTGCATAAATGCAGGCCATACCAAAAAGTATATTTCTGATCACACTTTTCCGCTGGCTCATGCCATTAACCGAATATAATAATATTTTTATACTATAAACAAACGATGCCAGCATCCAGGTCCAGTTGATCGTTGTCGTCAACCAGCCTGCTGTGGCCATTAATGCATATGGAAAGCTTAAAAATAAAAGCATCTGACACAGTCTGAACTTCTTATCAGGTTCCCGCTTTCCAAGCAGCAGCTTTATTATGCCTGAAAGGGAATGATACAATAACACAATCATCAATGTATCAACAACCTTCCATACAATCGACGGCAGCCAGCCAAATAAAATAACGGCTGCTTCAATTACTACCCTTGATGTCCAAAATTGATATTGCCTGGAAATAAAACTGAATAAATTATAATTATAGGACTCAAAATAGGTGGTATATAAAATATCATCCCAACGATTAAAGTGCATAAATAGGTGCGGCAGCAAATAGAGCAGAAAAATAAACAAATAATCTATGTTGCGTTTTATCAGATCAATATTTTCTTCTGTTTTTCTGCACAACACATTTTTCATGGTTACCTCCCTTTATGCCTGATCTGAAGCATTAAACTCATCAATATAATCTATAATGGGCCGCATTACGATTTCCATACTGAAATTTTCTTCTGCAAACAGACGTATTTCCCTGGCTAATTCTTCTTTACCCTTTCTGCCGTTATTCCTTAATTTTTCAAACTCATTCACAATTTGCGCAATATCTACCACACTCTTGTTATTCGGGAAAGCAAACATATAAGGGCACTCTTTTTCAATACCTGCAATTGGACATCCTGTAGCAAACGGCAGCCCTTTAGCCAGACATTCATATACTTTTAGTGAAGAATTTGAATAATACACACCGGCTTTATAAAACCCGAATGATGCCAGTGCAATATCTGACTGCATATATATTTCATCTAATTTTTCACCGACAGTAGTCGGGTATAGCTTCACATAATCCTGAAGGCCATAACGCTTCACTAATTTCTGATAGTATCCTTTTTCCGGCCCATCACCTACTAGATATAAATAAACCTTTTGAGTCACATTTCCCTTATTATAATAATCTTTCAGTCCTCTGATAATTCTCTCATAACCATGCTGCCTCTGCATATATGCCACGCCCACCAAAGTAATCCGATTCGGCAGGTATGATCCTGAGGTCATCTTAATCTCCTGAGTATCCACGCCATTCGTTGTGCGTATAGTGGGAACTCCAAAAATTTCTGTATCATCACTGTATGTCACGAAACGGTCAATGTACCTTCTGTGTTTCTTCCTTTGTATCAACTCTTTAAGATAAAATGGCCATGCATTCCATTTACCGAAATCATCCCTGTCATAAGGATAAGTAAAGATCTCAACAATTATCTTACACCTGGGATATTTCTTTTTGATCTGACTTAAGAATAACATATAGTCGTGGTCTGCAACTGTTCTTCTTACATAAAGGAAATCAGGATTATCAATCTTCTTCCATGCTTCTTCATAATCTCTTGTTATGGATGCCAAAGGAAAAAGTCCGATTAATCGCCGGATTAAGCTTCTGGGTGTGGCAATAATTTGAATTTCCTGCACACAAAATCGATTATTAAATGCCTTCATCTGCATATCGATTTTCTTGCTCACGCCTATAGATTTTCTGGCATCAAAATGTATATAATAGCCCTTTTTCTTTCCCATGCCCTATGCCGCTCCAATTCAAATTAGTATATCATAAACCCAATACCTTTACAAACTATTCTTTACATATTGCCCGGTTATCCCTTTTCTATAATCTATAACTCCCTCCACTGTCGCAATTATGTTCTTTTTTTTGTTTGTAACAAACCAAATAACAATCCAGGCAAATCTGTTTAACACATAATAGCACAGAAAAAAAGCAAAGCGTTTTTTCATGCACTTGTGATTACATATCAGCCAGTTCCGGGCTATATAATAAGCGCCGTCCGGCCTTTCATTTCCAAGTGTGGAGCCATTCACTTTATGATAAACTACCGCTTCCCCACAATACCATATTGATATTTCATTCTGTTTAGCTCTTAAACTATATTCCGTATCTTCATAATACAAAAAGAACTGTTCATCCAACAGTCCTATCTTTTGTATAATCTGCCTGGATAAAAGCATACTGCACCCATTTGCAAACGTACACTGTTCACTTTGATTGTATTGTCCCACATCCTTTTGATTTAAACCGCGCTGTATGGGCTTCCATATTACTTTGCTAAAGCTTCCCCCTGCATACCAAATCACATCCGGCTTGTCTGCATAAACAATTTTGGGCACAATAATTCCACCAGTTTTTTGGTGAATATCTATCATCTTTTCTATGGCATCTTTGGCAATTTCCGTATCATTATTCAACAACAGAAAATATTCGGATCCGCTCTTTTCGGCCCACTCAATCCCAACATTATTTGCTTTGGAAAAGCCAAAATTTCTTTCTAATGGAAGAATGACAATCTGCTCATTTGATCCCCATTTATCCTGCAGGCATTGAAGGGAATTGTCCGTAGATGCATTATCCACTATAATGATCTGTATTTCGGAAGCAATGGTGCTCTGTAAAAGAGACTTGATACAGTTATCGTTATATTTTCCTCCGTTGTAATTTACTAAAATCACACTTATTTTTCTCATTATAAGCCCCTTGCCATGACATCCTGTCTTCTCAACCATCACTTATAAACGAAACTCACCATCATGAGCCAAAAAATTGATTTGATCCAGGTTAAACCTTTTTAAACTTTGCAGCATCTCATTTTCCCTCGATGTGGTCAACTCATAAATCACCTCTGTTTCACCGTTTCGGATGCTTCTTGACTTCTCCTTGCAGTTTCGGGAATATTCGCGCAGCACTTTTTGAACCTCAGTCCAATCCACAGTATCATCAAATGCTCTTATAACCAACACGGATGCTGCTTTTGAATTAGGGATGAGGCTTATAATTAAAAGCAAAATCGTCATAACTACACATAAGAGAATTGCCAATAATTTAAGTCCTACACCGCAAATAATTCCGGCACTGATTGACCAAAACAGATATAAAATATCTAATGGATTTTTAACTGCATTTCGGAAACGCACAATTGATAATGCTCCCACCATTCCAAGTGATACTATCAAATTTGATTGCATTGCGACCATAATTGCCGCTATCACTATAGGCATTCCCGCAATTGTGGCTCCCGTATCCCTCGAATAGAATGCCGCTTTCGCAGATAATTTGTATATCATATATACATACATTCCTACTACGATGGCAAGTAGAAAAATAATACCGACTTCCATAAAGGAAAGCCCTGTCCCCCCTGCCAAGCTTTCATAAACACTGTTTTTTATTACATCCTTTGTCGACATAGCATTTCTTCCTCTCTGCATAATCTATATTTTGAATATGATTCTTGTCTCATATTTCCGCTTTCCAGGATGCCTGCAATAAATCCAGGCATAAACTCATCATATTTAACCTCAAGAACACTATCCGGCTCTGATACCCGTGTTCTGGGAAAGTCCGACTCATGCATAAACAAATCCATTCTTTTCCCAAAACGCAAATTACGGTCAAGTGTTATTCTTACATTTCCGGCATCAAACACAAATGCCTTTCTATCATACTCTACAATGATTACAGGAGCTAACTTTCTCTCACTTATTGCAATATTAAAAAGAGTAATTGTATTGTCAAGGGACGGGGCATCATCTTCAATGCATTCCCCCTGCATCAGTAAAATCATCTGCTCCCTGGAAATTGTGCGGCTTTTCTTTAAAATACGGTTATTCCTTTTATACTTTACTTCTAACTTGATTGTATCATACGAACCATTATATATCCGTATACGATACTTCTCGCGAATCTGATTCCCATTCACCGCATCCGTTAAATGCCTGTCATGATAATCATCAAAATACACGCTTGTTATCGTGTAACCATAATCATTGTCTTGATTTTGATCTGAGCGCAAAACACATTCCAGTTTAGACTGCATATAAAAAAGTTCTCTCTTATCACAAATAAATTTATCCTCTACACGATACATCACTAACCTCGCTTGTACTGCTTTTATCCTCTGGCTCTTCCACAATTATGTATAAATCCACATCCTCATAAATCGGAATGAATGTATCATATTCCTTTCCTGTATAATCCTTTTTCCAAACATAATCATCATCCAGATCACATGTTGGAAACTGATCAATCATTTCCCCGTCGCGAACCATACACTCACCAACACATTCATTTCCATTCCAAAATTGCACCAAATGGTATTTATTATCCCCTGTAGGTATGTCAATGTCAATACCATCAGAATTAATTTCCCACAAATCATTTAAATAATTGATTCGTGCAGCAATAAAAAATTTCAAATACCGAATATAATTGTCATAACTCTCATAGCAGCTGGTTTCATTCGGAGAAAACTCCGACATAATAATATTATCCATTTTTAAGGATGCTGAAATATAATTAACATACTCATCAATCCCTTCCTCGCAAATCCACTGCAAATAAGGCAAAACCTCTTTATAGTATTTTATCATATGTTCCTTAAATTCTTCATCTCTGTAAAAATGGGAATACCACCCTGCCATGGCATTAGGCGCATCTTCTATTGGTCTGGTGTAGTCGGATAGTATAGCTCCAAATGCTCTGTCATAATCCCAAATTGGTCCTGCCTTGAGCACTTCACTGTCTTTATCTTTATAAAAGAAAGAGCTTTCCCACATAGCATCATTATTCAATACAATTTTATCTATTAAATATTGTTTTGCAAAGGATTCCATGTCAATATATTCCCAATATTCCCCATCCGCATTAATCAGGTTTTCAATATTCTGAATATATTGCTGAATAAATATAATTTCCTGCTCCGAAATATGCTTTGGAGTTTTAATCGTAAAATAGAAATCATAAATATCCGTTTTAAAAAATGGTTCTCCGTCATTAATCCTTCCCCGGTACACTTTTTCTATAAGATATCCACCTGTAATATTTTCAGGCTCTTCTATATCATAATATGCATACTTTCCTTTAACATATTTTACCTCATACTCCGCTAAATCGGCCTTGGCATTCCTCTTTTCGTTTTCCTCCTCCAAATCACTGATTTCTACACGCCCATCTCCAACGGAAACCGCTTCTGTCAACAAGTACAGCCCCATATAGCTTCCATTGCAATATAAATCCACCCAATTGCTTCCCACTGCATACTCCATCCCTAAGTATCTGGCCATATCATATACTATTTTAGAATGGATTTTATCATTTTCATAATATAGGGCTAACAAATTCCACCGTTTTCCTTTTTCTATTCCGCACAATTCCTGAGCTGTATCCAACGTAAAGGTATATGGTTTCTTTCCTGCTCTGTAAGTCGTATTGCCTCTTCCGGAAAATCGGCTCAATTCGCTGTTACATTCAATTGAACCGTTTTCTGAAACAACTGTAATGCTTCCGCCTTCCTCATTGTTTTTATTTTCATGAATGCTGTCCAGATTACCGCTGTCTGTCTCTATAAATAATGAATGCAAATTGGCTGAGTGCATAAATATTACATCATATTGATCCTCCAAGCTCTCACAGGAAATAGAGTAAACTGTATTCTCCTCCCAAGAAATACTGTTAAAAAGCGATACTCTTTTACCATCTATGGTTAAATCCTTCAGTTTGAAGGAGTCATTGTATATTTGATTGTCCTTGACAAATGCCGGCAGGAAGAAGTAATAGACATTCGAAGACGCATCATAATATGGATGCAATTGTTGTATTTCTTCCCCGATTCTCAACGAAACAACAAAATTTCCCTCTTCATCCTTATCAAACAGAACTTCTCTGCTTCGTTTTAAACAACCGATACAGAGCAATAGCATGAAACTGCATAAAAGTATTATAAGTACATTTCTCTTTTTCATATGTTTTTTATAAACCGCTATACAAGTCAACGATTTTTTTACCATACTCATCCACATCATACTTTTTAGCTGTTTGTGAAATTTGTTCTCTTGATAGCTTTCGTTCCTCCAACTTCTTCATTGCGTCCAAATAGTCTTCCACACCATGCCTTTTTAGTACAATGCCATTGTCTTCACTGACAAGCTCTTTTACTGCACTTGTATCCAAAACGATTACCGGTGTACCACAGGCAATCGCTTCCACTGTCACAAGCGAAAAAGATTCTTCCGTTGACGGATTGACAAAAACATGCGCCAAAGAATAAATCATGGCAAGCTCTTCCACATCTCCAGTCCGGCTTATCCCATTAATATTCCGAGGCAGCCTGCTAATTTGCCTTGACGACAATCCTACAAGGAGAATTTGGTACTCATCAGGCAGCTCCAAAGCCAATGCAAGAAAATCTGCCATTCCCTTACGTGCATCCCAAACACTTGCTACTCCGAGAATTACCTTTTTTTCTCTGCTGATACCGTACTTATCGTATAGCTCATCTAAAGGCTTTCGATAGGAATAAGTCTTAAGATCAATTCCATTATTTACCGTAATCACCGGATAATTACTGAAAAAAGATCTTTTCACCATCAGTTCCATCCATTTTGACGGAACAATAATCGTCAGATTTTTTAAACCGGTAAACATCCTCTTCTTATCCATGTAATTTCTTTTGGAAGCATCCGCAAATAAGCTGATTGGATAAACTTTTTTATTAGGACATTTGTAACATCCTTTTTCCCATTTGTCACAGCCTGCTGCAGTAAAATAGGCGCAATGTCCTGTAAACGGCCAGCAGTCATGAAATGTCCAGAAGATTTTCCCGTCATACTCCTCTGACAGATAGCGGAATAACAAAGGTAAATTAATGTAATATCCATGCAGATTATGAAGATGGATAATATCAGGACGCTCCTGCCGAAGCCTGCGTATAATCCTCCGGGTCATGAAATAAGAACCATATCCCTGCCTGTCAAATACAGTATTTATCCCCACATGTATCCAAAAAGACAGTCCATTCCCGATTCTTTCACATCGAAGCTCTGAAAAAGGCTTTCGTCTTCCTACAATAGAAAGTGTTGCATAACCTGATTCATTCGCTTTTCGTTGTATATCTCCCATAAGTTTTCCGGTACTTGTATTACAAACAGTGTTTATTTGAACTAATTTTTTCAATTATCTCTCTGCTCCGCACTTTCCAGTTCCCGTATTCTTTTCTCCATCATGCTTAGTTCCTGAATCAAAATACGTATTTTCAAATTTTGCCTTGACACAATAGAAGTCAGCGTCATTAAAGTCATAATCGTAAAAGCAAACCCTAAAATATACAAACCATTCATGTTGCTCTCGATGCCAAAGGTTGTGACAAACAAAAGCAGCAACTCCGGGAAAGCAATCAGCAGTACCATGACAAAGCCTGCGGCCAGCCATATTAAGGTATACTTTAGTTCCAGCATTTTATTTTTTAAATAATATAAAATAAAAATAAAATAGAAAATCACCGCAACTATTAACGTTATTCTAAGAGTTATAGGGATCATTTTTACCTCCTGATTCCGAAGCTTATTCTTCGAATAATCATTGCCAATGTTACCTTGCACATATAATATACTGATTTTTTCATAGTTATAGAGCTTTCACCTGCTTCACGCTCACGCATCACAACAGGGTATTCCATTATCCTGCCGCCATGTACAGCTGCAATAACCATTGCCTCAGGCTCCGGATAATCTGCCGGATAATCCACGGCAAAAATACGGATAAACCTTGCGTTGACTACTCGATATCCGCTGGTTATATCTTTCACACATACCCCCGTAAGTATTTTCCCTAAAAGACTGAGAAAATTAATCCCCACCCGGCGTATTTTGGTTGATTGAAAACCTTCCTTTCCCAAAAAGCGTGATCCAATAACAATATCAGCATGTCCTTCCTCAATTTGTCTTATCATTTCTCCAAGATATGACACATCATGCTGTCCGTCGCCGTCAATCTGCACCGCAATATCATAATCGTTGTCTCTGGCATATCGATAACCGGTTTGAACCGCACCGCCAATTCCCATATTTATCACTAAATTTACCACATGGTATCCATTTCTGTTACATATATTAGGGGTTTGATCCGTTGAACCGTCATTTATAATAAGATAATCATATTGTGGAAATTTTTCTGTCAGGTTATTAACAACCTTTTCAATACTTCCTTCCTCATTATAGGCTGGAATAATTATCAATGTCTTTAACACGATTTCCTCCATTTATTCACAATATCCATCAGTAAATAGTAGCTCTATTGCTGACATTGCCGTAAAAATTTGTGTTTTCTCTCCCATACTTCCCTGCTCATATAATTCGTCTATATCCTCTGATAATTTAGAAGATAAAACCTTTCTCACCTTCTCTATATGCTTTTTGTAATATCCTTCCACAAACTTTTGAAGAGTCTCATTTTCCCGCAGCCACTTATCCATTGGATTCATTCCGCGATAATCCGACAATGTAGGCGCATTTACCGGCAATCCAATCTTTCGAAGAAGCAGACTCGGATGTGTAATCACATCCCATGCTACCTGTCTGGTCTGTTTCCACTTAAGATATAAATCTGATCTATCTATCAGGTCTCCCGTTCTCTCCCATACAAATTTAGCTGCTTCAGGATGTTTTGACAAAATCCATTTCTTATATATATATCGATCTATTCTCTTAGACACCGGGATGCTAAAGCAAAAATCCATCACATCAACATCCAGAAAAGGAGCGCACTCCTCAGTATATTTTCTTGCAAAAAGATGAGATCCCAAACATCCTAACAATCCTCTGGTATTAAAAATATATTCTTCTTTATTTTGATATTTCTTATAAGAATCATCGCAAAACTTATTAAGCAGTTTATCCGAATAGTTTCCTGCTGTTTCCAAGGAATTTAATTCTTGTTCCTCCTTTAAATAAGTTCCAACTACTGCGCCGCCTAGCTGTCCCGTATGAAGCACACCATATTGATGCATGTTAAGGCTATCCAATATATGCAATTCTGCGCCAACCCCGGAATAAAGCGAAATTCCAAAATTTAACCGTACATCTCTATCCACATCATATAAATGCTTAGCACTGTCAAGAGGCCAGATTAGCAGTTCCTCATTCCAGTATGAAGCAATTTGTTTTGCTACTAATTCATCTATATAATTGGATTGGCAAAAAGTAATTGCCAGCATATCCTTATATCCTAACTCGTGCGCAATCCAATAGTTCATTCTGGAATCCAGGCCGCCGCTTAACTCAACCAGATGCTTGTATCCATATTCCAGATCCTTTTCATACTCTCTCTTTACTGCACGGGTAAACAACTCATCCAATATATCAATTATCTCTTCTTCCGATTTATCTTTTAAGTCAATTTTATCTCTTTTTAATGTATAGTATTCTTTTATTTGGAAACTTTTACCCCAAATTTCAATATAATGTCCCGGTAATAATCTGCTTACTCCATCAATATATGTTGATTCATCTGCCATAAAACCATATGTAAGCATATAGTAGACAGCCTTCTCATTGACATTATAATAAATTTTATTCAGCCTTAATCCTTCTGCAATCCACTCTAATGAAGACGAGATAATAAATTTGTCCTCATGCTTATAGTAAAAGACAGCATTATCGCCATAGTGGCTTGTAAAAAGCAGCCACTTATTGCTTATCCGATCACAATACATTCCAGAAAAGCTTCCACGTAAGTCATTAAAAAATTCTTCTTGCTTTTGATACATGAGAAATGTCAGGTTTGATATATTACTTGCCCGGTATTCCTCAAGCAATTCCTTTTTGTTGAGAACAACTCCCTCCATGCACGAAAAATATTTATCATTTAACTCAAAGCATTTATCGTCATAGAATTTGGATGTTGTATACTGAAATAACTTGTAACCCGCAAATTCCGTATTTCTGAAAATCATCTCATGACATGGTTTTATATTTGGACAATATTCCATATTAGTCAGGTAAAATCCCGGCATGAACATCACTCCTATCTTCTTACTAATACACTTACTTCCTCACCAAACGTTTCCGAAGCTTCATATTTATATCCATGACATATAACATGATCAGGATTATCATAATTAATTGCAATAAGAACATCGGGAATAAAACTTGTATCTTCATATTTTTCAGTCTGATTTGTAACATTTACATGCTCTATTCGGGAATAATTTTGCAGCATAACAGTCAATGGATATTCATAAGAATCACTCCCTGTAAGCAATCCGATATTTTGATACTTTTGTTGATTCAACATTTCCGCCAATGCTCCATAGCTTTCCGCTATTTCTTTCCGGGTAACAAAGTAACCGTCATTTCCCGATTGTTTAAGAGCAATATTTCCATGATAATATAGCATTCCCAAAAGCTCAGTAATACATAAGAAATAAAATATTGTAATAAATCCCTTTTCGCCCTGCCTTTTCCTCAAACGGTCAAAAAACAGCTCCAGCTGTCCGGCTATCGCCGGACATAATACAGCCAAATACGAAATCATATATCTGCTGACAAATGGTTCCCAACGCAATACTGCACAGAAGCACATAAAAGAAAGTCCCGCAGCTATGAAATATTGGTTTTTTATTTCCTTCATCTGTTTTCTGAAATTAAACAAAATAAATATGAATATACAAATTATCAACAGCCAGACAATAATCGGATTCACTGCCGTACTGTTACCATAGTCTTGCGGATCACGAACCTGAAATTCTCTTCCATCTTCCGATATGACCGGATCATCAATGTCTACTTTAAGCAGCCTGGAAAACCTTACTACATACTTCCATATAATATTAGAGCTATTATAGATCCATACCGTGGGCATATTGAACGTAAAATTTTTGGCCAAATTGACTGCTATATATCTCCAATGACCGGACCCTATTAACTGTCTCTGGCCGGTGCCCGGCGATGCCATCGCATTAAAGGTTGACAAATTTCTTAAAAGCTCCGGAATCATAATACAGGCTATGATACAGCCTGCCAGGAAGAAATATACAACAAGCGGAAGGTACTTATCTCTTCTTTTGACTACCACAATAAGCAGCCACAACAACATAACCAGCATTCCAAAACCAACTGATGGTTTGGTCAAATACCCAAAAACCACACACAAGCTTAGTATTCCAATACGAACTGCCGTCTTTGTGTCTAATACTATCTTTTCCTCCGGATTAAGAAAGGCCAAAAGAAGGTATGTGAAACATAACATCCAAAAGCCTGCAAAATTATCTACCTGTGCCGTAAAGCTTTCTGCAAAAGCAATAGGCATGGAATAAAACAGCACGCTTGCAATGCAGGAGTATTTTTGTGAACATCCTATCCTCTTTGCAATGTAATATACCAAAATGCCGCTTGTCAAAAATGAACAGCACTGCAATAAATTAATAAGCATATCATTCCTGCCCGTCATTGCATATACATGCAGATTAACAAATGCTCCAAGCACAGGACTTGCCGCCTGCCTGCTAATATGTGTTGCATAGTGGTCAACCGTGCCATTCTGCAGCCAGTGGAAAAGTCTGGGTAAATGATATGTCATGGAATCCCAATTATAAGATTTGGTTTTTACTGCTAACCCCAATACTCCCAATATGAAAATTCCAAAAAGAATACCTTTCCAGCTAAAATGCCTGATATGAATAAAATCCTTTAACCTTACAGGACTTTTTCTAACAATCAGGCAAACCATTGCCAGAAGAACAGCATCAAACGCAAGCCAGCATATCCATAAAGACATTATACTTATTGCTTTAAATGCCGACAATACCTCAGTAATCATAAAACAATAGAATGTCCATATAGCAGCTGCATTGATATATCTTTCCACCTTATCTTCCGCCTTGTTAACGGCAAAAAGCAAAGCAATAGCACACAACATCGCACATTTCCCCCAACTAATGATAGCCCTTGATTCCTGTACTTCCAACTAAATGCAGTGAAATGCCGCTTTCATTCTCAACTACCTGATACACACTTCCGTCCTTAATTTCCGTTCCCTCGAACAGTTCAGAATAAGACTGACAGAATAATTCATCTGCGTGAAACACTACCACATATTTGCACTTTGTAAATGCCCATTCCAGGCTTTCAGGTGCTAATATCACTGCTTCATTATGAACAGTAACCTCATTTTCGGCATATAATTCATATTGCTTATCAAAAAGCTCTTGGTCAGCTACAACATTCCAATTCTCATGTTCCGACATAATCGGACAGGCAGCATTCCTGAAAATGTATTCTGCAAAGCCGTCACTATGACTGCAGATAAAGTATGCTCTTTCCCCCCGGTTCGCCATACTTCTAAGTATTTCCGCTATCCGGTCATAACCATATATATTCTCTTCTGTAGCATTCTCCGCAATATCATTACTTTCAATGATGATATCTTTT
>JAUNGK010000080.1 GCA_030524555.1 Bacillota bacterium
TTCAACCAGCCAAAAAGGAGCAGTTATGGAAACAAATGACCGCAGTAAAGTAGCTGCATTTGATACCCTTTTTTCTACAAATCACATTCAAATGCTGAAAGTCATACTGCCCTATATGGATAATCAAACTCAAAAATCCATGGCTGTTTATATCAAATTTCTGGAACTGAATTATACTATCGAATTTTACAAAAAAAATCCATACCCTCTGTGTGGATGCATGGAAAGAGAGTCTTCTCCTGATTTTTCGAAAATGTGCGGAGAATTGCTTCCCTACTGCACAGAAGAAGAACGAAAGCAGATCGAACAGATCCGCAATATCATGCATAGCATGGAAATGTACAAGGAAATGTCGAAAGCAATGGATTTAATGAAGGACTTTATGCCGGACATGACTTCAAAAGGCATGGAGTCTCCTTTTCAGTCAGGTTCCACCGACACCTCACAATCGGAAAACTCTAATGGATTTGATATAACGGGAATGCTGATGAATATGCTCACCCCTGAGCAAAAACAGATGTTTGACTTATTTGGAGGTAAAACTGATGCAGAATGATTGGATGAAAGAAGAAAGCCTGAAAGATATTGAACCTTACAAGCTCGATTTCTTACAGGCACTGCTTTTTGAAAGCAGTAACCTGAAAAAGGAACAGATGCTTCCTTTCCTGATGGCTGTTGCCAAGCGTGGTCAGGAAAAGAAGGTTACTTTTTCTGATGAAGAAATAAATAAAATTGTGGCTGTTTTAAAGAAACATGCCACGCCGGAGGAGCTTGTTAAAATCGAAAAGGTTATGGCACTTCGCGCCAGGAAATGAAGAAACGAAATTAACGGCAGTGCCCAAGCTCGAAGCAGAGCTTCTCGCTTGACGGGCATACGCCCTATATCTCCCAAAAACATCAGCCCCTTACCTGCAAGCAGGAGGGGCTGATAATTTTGTTCGATGCACTGCCTATTTTTGAACAATGTTTACGATTCGTCCGGGAACATAGATTTCTTTGATTATGTTTCCGGTAAGCTTATCGGCAATAGTTTCCTTAGCCTTTGCGATAACCGCATCCTTATCCTCATCTCTTGCAATTGCAAGAGTTGCTCTGGTCTTACCGTTGATCTGAACAGCAATTTCAATGGTAGCTTCCACCGTCTTTGCTTCATCATATTCAGGCCATACAGTCTGATATATACGTCCCTCATAGCCTACTGCCTGCCAGATTTCCTCTGTAATATGGGGAGCAACCGGATTAAGCAGGGTAAGGAGCGTTTTCATCTCTCCTCTGGTAACAGCATTCTTTCTATAAAATTCATTGATCAATGCCATCATCGCCGCTATCGCTGTGTTATATTTCAAATTTTCAAAATCATTGCTGACCTTTTTAATGGTCTGGTGCATTTTAATTTCCAGGTCCTTGGAATATCCTTCATCCTCTGTCAGAATATCCTGAAGCTTCCATACTCTCTCAAGAAATCTTCTACAACCCTTCACGCCATCCTCTGACCATGCAGCACTTAAATCAAAGGCTCCGATAAACATTTCATAGGTACGAAGGGTATCGGCTCCGTATTCTCTGACAATATCATCAGGGTTTACTACATTTCCTCTGGATTTACTCATCTTCTCACCGTTAGAGCCGAGAATCATTCCATGGGAGGTTCTCTTCATATAAGGTTCCGGGCAAGGCACTACCTTCTCATCATACAAGAATCTATGCCAGAAGCGCGAATACAAAAGATGAAGTGTGGTATGCTCCATACCGCCGTTATACCAGTCAACAGGCATCCAGTAGTTAAGTGCCTCCTGACTTGCCAATTCCTTATCATTATTCGGATCAACATATCTCAGGAAATACCATGAAGAGCCTGCCCACTGAGGCATGGTATCGGTCTCTCTAAGCGCAGGACCGCCGCAGCAAGGGCATGTGGTCTGAACCCATTCCTGCATATGAGCCAAAGGTGATTCTCCATTATCTGTAGGCATATAGCTTTCCACTTCAGGAAGCTCTAAAGGCAGTTCACTTTCCGGCAGAGCCACATAACCGCACTTTTCACATTTCACAATCGGAATAGGCTCTCCCCAGTAACGCTGTCTGGAAAATACCCAGTCGCGAAGCTTGAAATTTGTCTTCTTATGTCCAATACCCTTTTCGGTAAGAAATTCTATAATCTTATCCTTTGCCTCATTTACAGAAAGTCCGTTCAAAAACTCTGAATTCACCAGAATACCATCAGCCACATCAGTATATACCGCTTCATTTACATCCACCGGGCTTCCTGCCACAACCTCGATTATAGGCATGTTAAACTTCTTAGCGAACTCCCAGTCTCTCTCGTCATGGGCAGGCACCGCCATAATTGCCCCGGTACCATAGGACATCAGTACATAATCGGAAATCCATACCGGAACTTCCTTTCCATTTACAGGATTAACAGCCGTAAGTCCCTGAAGCATAACACCTGTCTTATCCTTGGCCAGCTCCGTACGCTCAAAATCAGACTTTCTTGCAGCCATTTCCCTATAACCGATTACCTCGTCCCAGTTTTTGATATCAGCCTGATATTTATCAATAAAAGGATGCTCAGGGCTCATAACCATATAGGTTACACCAAACAGTGTATCCGGTCTGGTAGTATAAATCGTTAATTTGTCTTCTTTATCCTTTAAAACAAAATCGACCTCTGCACCGGTAGATTTTCCGATCCAGTTCTTCTGAGATACCTTTACACGCTCTACATAATCCACTGTATCAAGCCCCTGCAGAAGCTTATCCGCATACTCGGTGATCTTAAGCATCCACTGGCTCTTAACCTTACGAACCACCTCAGAACCGCAGCGTTCACAAACACCGTTTACAACTTCCTCATTGGCAAGACCTACCTTACAGGAAGTACACCAGTTAATCGGCATTTCTGACTTATATGCAAGACCTGCTTTAAAAAGCTTTAAAAAGATCCACTGGGTCCACTTATAGTATTTCGGATCCGTGGTATTGATTTCTCTGTCCCAGTCAAAGGAATACCCCAGTGAATGGAGCTGGTTCTTAAACCTTTCCACATTATTCTTGGTAACAATCTTCGGATGGATATGATTTTTAATTGCATAATTTTCCGTAGGAAGTCCGAACGCATCAAATCCCATAGGATAAAGAACGTTATAGCCCTGCATTCTTCTCTTTCTTGCAACGATATCAAGCGCTGTATAAGGTCTTGGATGTCCTACATGCAATCCCTGTCCCGAAGGATAAGGAAATTCAACCAACGCATAATATTTCGGTTTCGAATAATCCTCGGAGGTCTTGAAAGCCTTCTCACTATCCCAGATCTCCTGCCATTTTGTTTCCACTTCTCTGTGATTGTACGGTACTGCCATCTTATTAACCCTGCTCCTTTCATTTGCACATTGCAAATCAGCCATAATTGTACCTATATTAGCGTAAAATGTCAAGACAGGATGCTGTATCCCCCAATACTGCATCCTGTCTACACATTACCTTCTGCTAAAAAGAACCTGTCACCTTTTGACTATTCTTCTGTACCTTCACTTAACTGTGCTGCTCTCGCTGCCACTTCCTTCTCCTGTACATCACCAGGTGCCTGTTCATAACGGGCAAACTCATACTCATATTCGCCTCGTCCGCCTGTCATGGAACGAAGATCCGTGCAATAACCAAAAAGTCCCATCATGGGAACATCCGCTTCAATGATCTGCTTTCCTCCCGGTGCCGGGGTCATACCAAGCACACGTCCTCTTCTCTTATTCAAATCTCCCATTACATCACCTGTGTAGGTATCCGGTACGGTAACCTTCAAGGAAGCAATAGGCTCAAGAAGTACGGGATGTGCCTCCATAAAGCCTTTCTTAAATGCTTGAATTGCCGCAGTCTTAAATGCCATTTCAGAAGAGTCTACGGGATGATAGGAACCGTCATACAAAATTGCCTTTACACCCACTACCGGATATGCCGCCAAAGGTCCTTTCAGAACAGATTCCTGAATACCCTTTTCAACTGCAGGGAAATAATTCTTAGGAACCGCTCCTCCAACCACAATCTGCTCAAATACATAGGGCTCCTCCAGATTGCCCGAAGGTTCAAATTTCATCTTAACATGACCGTACTGTCCATGTCCCCCCGACTGCTTCTTATACTTGTATTCCACATCCGAAGTCTTTTTGATGGTCTCCCTGAAAGCCACCTTAGGCTGTGTTAACTCAATTTCAACCTTATACTCGTTAAGCAGCTTGCTGCAAATAACCTCAAGATGCAGATCGCCCATTCCATAAAGCAGCATTTGCCTGTTTTCGGAATCGTTTACTGACTTCATGGTCAGATCTTCATGAGATATCTTCTGCAATGCCTGGGAAATCTTATCCACATCCCCTTTATTCTTTGGTTTATACCGCATATATGTATATGGAACAGGCATATCCCATTTACCAAATTTAATGGTAGTAGCCTTAGTGGAAAGGCTGTTTCCCGTTCTTGCTCCGGTAAGCTTGGCAAGAGCGCCGATATCTCCGGCATGAAGCTCCTTAACCTCAATGGGTTTATTCCCCTGCATTACATAAAGCTTGCCGATCTTTTCCTCAATATCCTTATCCACATTGTAGATCATATCATCAGTCTTCAAAACTCCCGAATTCACCTTAATCAGAGAATACTTTCCAATAAAAGGATCAACGATGGTCTTCCAAATATATGCTGACTTAGCCTTGGAGAAATCATAGTCTGCATGATAAATCTCGTTAGTCTTCATATTGATGCCGGCCACCTCACGGTTCTCCGGACTGGGGAAATATTTAATAATATCATCCAGCAGGGTATACATTCCCTGACAAAGGATATTGGATCCCATAGTCATGGGAACAATACTTCCGTCACATACATTGGTACGCAGCGCAGCTCTGATTTCCGCTTCTGAGAAGGTTTCTCCTCCGAAATAACGCTCCATCATCTCCTCGCTGGTTTCCGCAACCGCTTCCATCAAAGTATCACGACAGATCTGAAGGTTGGGCTTATTATACTCAGGCACTTCACACTCTACCACTTCCTTCCCCTGCCATCTGTTTCCTGTTTCTGTTATAACATTTACATATCCTACGAATTTTTCATTTTCACGAATAGGCAGATGGAAAGGTGCCATCTTCTTTCCGAACATTGCGGTCATATCCTCTACCACCTGCCGGAAGGAAGCATTGTCCACATCCATATTGCTTACATAAATCATCCTGGGAAGCTTATATTTTTCACACAACTCCCAGGCCTTCTGGGTTCCCACCTCTAATCCAGCCTTGCCATTTACCACAATAATTGCCGCTCCAGCTGCGCTGATCGCTTCTTCTACCTCTCCTGCGAAGTCAAAAAATCCCGGAGTATCCAGAATATTTACCTTATATCCTTCCCATTCTATGGGAATAACGGAAGTACTTATGGATATTTTCCGCTTCTGCTCTTCCTTGCCGAAGTCACTGACTGTATTACCATCATCAACCTTACCCATTCTCGATGTAATACCTGATAAATATGCCATCGCCTCAGCCAGACTGGTCTTTCCGCAGCCGCCATGTCCAAGCAAAGCAACATTTCTGATTTTGTCAGTTGTGTAAATATTCATATAGGTTCCTCCATTTTTCAACATTTTTGGGCATTACGCCATGATTTTGTCGAAATATATTCACAGCGCATCAAATCCCATGTGTACATTTTACTAAATTAACAGAAAATATACAAGTAAAATCATACATTTTACACACAATACTTTTACCGTCTCTTTTCCCACTATAATATGGCTGTTGACTTTCACACGTTGAAGTGCTATATTGTTAAAAGCCACAGAAAGGAGATCAACCAAATGATTATTATAATGAAACCACAGGCATCGCAGCAAAGTATTCATGCCGTAACCAAATATATTGAAGACAACGGGCTCCAGGTACACCTTTCCACCGGTGAGGAGGTAACAATCATTGGAATTGTAGGCGATAAATCCCGCCTTTCCACGGAAAACATTTCTATTTTTAAGGATGTGGACCGTATTGTTCCCGTTACTGAAAGCTATAAGCTTGCCAACAAAAAATTCCATCCTGATCCCACTACGGTTAAGGTAGGAAACACCTCCATCGGTCCCGGCAATCTGACGATTATGGCAGGCCCATGTGCCGTAGAAACCAAGGAGCAGCTGATGAGAATTGCCCATGCTGTCAAAGCAGCAGGTGCTACAATTTTAAGAGGCGGTGCTTACAAACCCCGCACCTCCCCCTACTCCTTTCAGGGACTTGCAGAGGAGGGATTACGCTATATGCAGGAGGCCAAGGCAGAAACCGGTCTTTCTACAATTTGTGAAGTAGTAAGCTTAGATGCAATTGAAGCCGCTGTAAAATACGTGGATATGATACAGATCGGCGCCCGCAATATGCAGAACTTTATTCTTCTAAAAGAGGCCGGTCAGTCAGGACTGCCGGTTCTTCTAAAGAGAGGATTATGCGCTACCATTGACGAATGGTTAAACGCAGCAGAATACATTATCGCAGAAGGCAACCCCAATGTTGTATTATGTGAGCGCGGTATACGTACCTTTGAAACTGCTACAAGGAACACCTTAGACTTAAGCGCCGTTCCCGTACTTCGGACCAAAACACATCTCCCTGTGATTGTAGACCCTTCTCACTCCACAGGAGCATACAAATATGTTTCTCCCCTGGCCAAAGCAGCTGTTGCCTGCGATGCGGACGGTTTGATGATTGAAGTGCACAATGATCCTGCACATGCTCTTTCCGACGGACCTCAATCGTTAACCTTTGAAAAGTTTGAAAAGCTCACAAAGGAATTAAAGCCATTCTGCCAGTTGATGGGCAGAAACTTTTAAATCAGGAGACAATTTATGAAAAATGATTTTATCTGCGGTTTTGTGGGACTTGGCTTGATCGGAGGCTCCATTGCAAGAGCGCTTCGGCAGTTCTATCCTCACTGCCGCCTGGTGGCATATGATATCAATCCAAATGCTCTTAGCGCAGCTGTAAAAGACGGGGTTATTGACACAGCCCTGACAGAAATAAGCGATGAATTTTCCCGGTGTGACTATATCTTCTTATGTGCACCGGTATCAGAAAATGATAAGAACTTAAAACGAATTAAGGAAATTATTTCTCCTGCCTGCCTTCTCACAGATGTAGGCAGTGTTAAAACGGACATTCATTTCAATATTAAAGAAGCCGGTTTGGAGGGACAGTTTATTGGCGGCCATCCTATGGCGGGAAGCGAACGCACCGGATATCAAAACTCCAAGGCGCTGCTTCTTGAAAATGCATATTATATTTTGACGCCCTGCGACGGTATCCCCAAGTGTACCATCGACAGTTTTAAGGAGCTTATCTCCTCTCTCGGCGCTATTCCGCTTGTACTTACCTGCGCCCAGCATGATTATATCACTGCTGCGGTAAGTCACCTGCCCCACGTTATAGCCGCCTCTCTGGTCAATCTCATCAAAGATTCCGACTCCAGCGACGGCATCATGAAGATGGTTGCCGCAGGCGGTTTTAAAGATATTACACGTATCGCCTCCTCATCACCTGTCATGTGGCAGCAGATATGCCTTACCAACCGGGAAAATATTCTGACATTATTAGACAGCTATATTACCTCCCTGAAACAGGTAAGAAAGCAGGTTGATGCATCCAACGAAGCAGACCTCTATCAATTCTTTGATGAGGCAAGAAGCTACAGAGATTCCTTTATTAATACTTCAAGCGGTCCTATTAAGAAGTCCTATTCCATCAATATTGAAATTGCTGATGAACCCGGCGCTCTTGCCGCTATTGCCACTATACTTGCCCTTAACCAGATCAGCATTAAAAACATCGGCATTTCTCATAACAGAGAGCAGGAGGACGGTGTGCTGCGAGTTGAATTTTACGAGGAAGCCAGTATTGAAAAAGCATCCCACATTCTTAAGGCCAAGGGATATATAATATATCAGCGCTAAGCAATCCTACATTCCAATATATAATACAGTAGGCACTGTCATAGCTGCAATGCAAAAATAACAATGCCTGCTGTATAAAATTATTGCAGTTTAATCAAAGTACAATTCACTGCTCCATACCGCAGCACCTGTTCCCTGAAAAACTTCTTTCAATCTCTCATTAAGCTGATCCCTGGTTACTCCCTTTTTCATGATAACCTGAAGGAAGCCGCCTCCTCCGGCGCCTGCAATAAATTTTCCGTCAATCAAATCCTCTATGGTCATAAATATCTGGTCAATGCACAGATTTGTAGCACCGCTATCCAACTGCAGGGAAAGTACCCAGTGCTGGTTAAACAGTTCGGCCAGCCTGTCAACATTTCCCTCCTCCAGCGCTTTTTGCATCTGCAATGCTGTCTCTTTCATCTTGCTTAGCGCTTCTACTGACGCAGCTCTGCCACCGATATAATTTCCTACTACCTCCCGCAGTAAATTTCTGGCAAGGCGGCGCTGTCCTGTATATATCACAGCAAAACGGCTGTTTAACTCCTCTTTGGTCCTTTCGTCTATCCTAATCGGCTCCACATGCAGTATCTGATGTATTCCCGGCTTGCTGGTAATCATTTTAATGCCCGGCACCATGCCTCCTACCTGATCCTGCCAGCCACCGCCGGTACTCATGATCTGTTCCATATAAAGTACCTGATCAAACAAAACGCTGTCGTTGTTCGTTTTGCCTACAAAGGATGAAATCGCCTTAGCACATGCTCCCGCAAGAATACTGCTGGTTCCGAGCCCCGATCCCTTAGGCACACCCTCCACCTTGGTAGAAAGGTAAATACCGCCGCCAAGCTCTCTTAATATATCTTCCAGTAAACGTCCCTTGGCACTGACATCATCCATACTCGGTATCAATCCACAGGCAATAAGCGCTGCCTTATGCAGAGCAAAAAAGTCATAAGGATCCATACAATCCTGCACCTTTTCAAGCTCATGGATTACCGTACTTACACCCAGATCTGAACTCTCAAACTCAATTTGCAGTTGATCAAGCCTTCTGACTACCACCTGCACAGGCAGAATGCCGTTTAAAGTAATAGCGGCATTTAACACCATTCCTCCCTGTTCATTACAGTAAGGAGGGGTATCGGTCCAGCCTCCTCCCCAGTTGACCCTAAGAGGCAGTGCTACCCGCACCTCATCCTTTGCAATCTTTGTTGCCCCGTTAAGATTGTCATGTTCCTTCATGCTTTCAAAAACCTGTACCCTGATGGTATCAAAGCATTCCGTTTCCATACCCAGAGCATAATAAATCCGCATAGCAGTTCCGTAATCACTATGCTCTGCCCGATCAAGAAGCTCGTTTTTTAATTTTCCTTCTATAAGCATACTGCCGAATACCCTGAGTGCGTCCCGATAGAATACTCCTTTATTCAGCTCTCCCACAAACTGATCTACCAATATCTGCCTCTTTAGTTTTTCCTGAAAAGGCAGCACCTCTTCAACTGCCGCATGATTAAAACTGTCACGAAGACTGATTCTTTCCCTGGACATCCACTTTGCAGCCTCTGCCCTGGTTGCCTCCCCCGAAACCATTCTTGCAAGCAGCAGTGAAGCTTCTGTCCCTTCCTGTACGGTATCTGCCAGGGGATAAAGCTTTGCCTCCCAGAGACTGTGTCCGTCTCCATCCCAAACCTGCTCCACCGGCACACGATAAAAATCCAAAGTATCCCTAAGCCATCCCGACAAAAATGAAGTATTTCCCTCATAGGTTCCTTTCGGGTTATCCAAGATGCCATAAACCCGAACCGCAAACCTGCCATTGTTCTGTTTTACCGCATGAACCGCTGTATGAGCCGGTATCCTGATATTATATAAAGTGATATTGGAAAGAATGGCTCCTTCCTTAACCACTACGCCGTCTCCCACATAACAATTTTCCAAATAGGAGCCTTTTTCAATTGTGGCTCCCTGACAAACAAAACTGTTCCGGGCAGCAAATTCCCCGCTTTGTCTGTTAGAGCATACAATTCGCTCCCAGCCAAGAAATTCATAATCATCAATTTTTTCCGTCAGAAGCTCCAAAAGCTCTCCTGTGGTACCGAAATGAATAAATTCTGCCGGCGAAAGACAGATCACCTTCATGGAAAAACCTGAGATTGCTTTCCATATCTTCTCACGGCAGACAGTTAATTCCTTACAAAAGCTGCCCTCCGGTGCCTGTTCATAATACTCCTCCAGAGAAGCGCTGCAGGCTAAAGGGTACAAAAAGTCCCCATAAAAGCTGATTCTTGCCTGTTCATTCACAAATTCCTCATATTTTTCTTCATCAATTCTGCCGTCCCGGCATATAAGACCAAAAAGAGCCTCTAAAAGCTCGCAGTCCAGAAGTACTGCACCTGTATCCAAATCCACGCAGTCCTGCTCATTAACTGCGCCGGCTCTTCTTAACTGCTCCTCTGTTTTCTTGTGAAGAAACTGCTCTACCATTCCCTCTTCATTACGCAGAAAAACGCCATGATCCTTCCCTGTGCTTACATGCTCCTTGATAGAAATGGCCGCAGCACCCTTAAACTGAAAATCAAGTTGAAGAGGATTAAAAAGAAGAAGCACATCGCCGGATAATACCAGCATGCCCTCCTTAATTCTTCCGGCAACTGTTGTCATAGAGATCATAAATTCATCAAACAATGTGGAAAGATTTCCGTCGGGAAGCTGTCTGGGAACCGGCGAAAAAAGCTTGCCGCATACACTGTACTGCGGAACACGCTTGCTGTCTCCGCCGGAATGAATAACCAACACCTTCCTGCCTTTGATACAGGTCTGTGCACTGCCGCCGATCTGTTCCGCCAAAAATCTAAGTACATGAAAGGTTGCTCCGCCTGATCCCACTCTTTTCCCATCCGGATCAGGAAGAACAACATAATTGCAGCCAGAAGGAAGCCGGCCCTCTCTTTGACGGTATTCTATTTCAAGCCGGTATCCTTTCGCCTGCTCCTCATTAGATGCTGTCAAAATAACATAATCCCAGCCGCCGACTCCCGATTTAACTACCTTTTGATAGTCATTCCACGTATCAATATAACTCTGTCTCAAAAAAAGATTTTTCATTCTTGTAGGTGAATATTCTACCATTACCTTAGTCCTGCTTCATTCTTTCTACGGTGTCATATACCTCGATTCTCGTAGCATCCGATTCCGGCATTCCGATAAACACTGCGCCGTAATTGTATCCGTTTGCTTTTTTCTCAATACGCACCACTTCAAGAAAAGCATGAATTACTTCCTGTGTCCAAATTCTTAAAAAGGCTTCATATACTGCGCCAATTCCAAGCAGCTCACTGCAGTAGAAGCCAATTCCCGATTTAGATACATCCAGAATATCAATCTCAACCTCTTCATTTGCGCTTCCATCCAGCCTTTTTACTACCAGCTTTGATATTAATTCCCTTCTATTCGCTCTTCTTCTTTCCTCCATGGTAACTCCCTCCGCATAGCTGTTATCCTATAATTTCTGCATTTATATTAATCTATATGGATTTTTTTGTAAAGTCATCTGTAAAAAAGCATGCATCTCCAAAGGAAAAAAAACGATACTTTTCTTTTACCGCTTCCTCATAAGCCCTAAGCACATGCTCTCTTCCTGCCAGCGCCGAAACCAGCATAACAAGGGTAGATTCCGGCAGATGAAAATTGGTGATCAGGCAGTCCATAACCTTAAATTGATAACCGGGATAGATAAATATCTCTGTATCACCACAGCATTCCTTTAACATACCGTTTTCGTCAGCCGCACTTTCAACCGTTCTGCAGCTGGTTGTTCCTACGCAGATTACCCGATGACCGTTTTTCTTGGTTTCGTTGATCATCCGGGCTGTCTGCCCGGAAATCTGATAGTATTCCGAGTGCATATGATGCTCTAAAATGTTTTCCTCTTTTACCGGTCTGAAGGTTCCCAATCCCACATGCAGAGTCACATAAGCAAGCTTCACGCCCTTGTCCTCTATTTCCTTAAGAAGCTCCTTTGTAAAATGCAGCCCCGCAGTAGGCGCCGCCGCAGAACCGTCATATTTTGCATAAACAGTCTGATACCTGTTCTTATCCTGAAGCTTATGAGTTATGTAAGGCGGCAGAGGCATTTCTCCCAGGCTGTCTAAAACCTCCTCAAAAATCCCATCATAAAAGAACCGCACCAGTCTGTTACCCTCTTCTACCACTTCAAGCACTTCCGCCTTAAGTCTGCCGTCTCCGAAACTTACCCTTGCACCGGGACGAAGTTTTTTGCCGGGCTTTACCAACGTTTCCCATACATCCTCACCCTGACGCTTAAGAAGCAGCACTTCAACGGACGCCCCCGTATCCTGCTTAACCCCAAGAAGTCTTGCCGGAAGGACCTTGGTATTATTTAATACCAGGCAGTCCCCCGGATTAAGATAATCGGTAATATTTTTAAAAATTTCATGCTTCCACTCACCGGTAGCTTTATCAACCATAAGAAGCCTGGAAGCGGATCTGTCCAAAAGAGGATCCTGTGCAATCAGCTCCTTCGGCAAATCGAAATAGAAATCCGATGTTTTAAGCTCTGTTATACCCATTACAGATCTGCTCCTTTTAAGAATGCAACATAACCTC
>JAUNGK010000300.1 GCA_030524555.1 Bacillota bacterium
TATTATTTTCTAATACTGAGATCTTTATTTCGTCATCTTAATTTAATGACATTGGATGCTGATCCTGCGCTTTTAAAGCCTTAACCCTCAATAGCAATTCTCTTAGGACTTTCAATTGCCTTTTCATCCTTCTTAGGAATACTCAGCTTCAATAAGCCATCCTCGAATTTCGCCTTGATGTCTTCCTCCTTGACTCCGCTGCCTACATAGAAGCTTCTGGAGCAGCTTCCATAGTAACGCTCTCTTCGGATGAAGTTACCGTTCTTGTCATCCTCATCCTTATCAAGTCCCTTCTCGGCACTGATGGTCAGATAACCGTTCTTTAAGTCGGCAGAAATCTCTTCCTTCTTAAATCCGGGCAGATCAACAGCTACCTCATAGCTGTCTTCCTTCTCCTTCACATCGGTTTTCATCACATTTCTGCCATGCTTGCCATACAGGGGATTTCGTTTTCCGAAAAAATCGTCCTCAAAAGGGAAATTCATCATTTCATCAAATAAGTTTTCATTAAAAATACTGGGCATCATCATAAGTCATTCCTCCATTCTCGCTAATATACAAATTATGTGCTCTTTCTTTTTTGTTTATACAAGTGAAACCTTTTTGTTCCTCTTGTTATATTTGTAATATAACACTTATTATTAGCACTGTCAACATTAGAGTGCTAATTTCACAGAAAGTTCACAAAATCAATTATATATATAGCTGTATCCCAGTTTTTCCGGTGCGGAATCACTCCTCTAACTGCTCCGTTAATTCTTAATCTGCCTGCCCTCATGATCCATATGGTACTTATCCTTATAAATCAATTCCGATATTGGCACAAAGGTATAGCCCTCGTTTTTCAGCTTGGCGATCAGCATATCCAACGCCTGCGCTGTGAATTTGGCTCCGTTATGGCATAGAATTATCGATCCGTTTCCAAGGTGCTTATGTTCCGTTACTGTCTTAATGATAGCGTCCACTCCATAATCCTTCCAATCCAGAGAATCCACGTCCCATTGAATCGTATAGTATCCGCAATCCTTTGCCACATTAACCACCGCATTGTCATAATCTCCGTAGGGCGGCCTGAACAGGAACATTTCATATCCCGTCAGCTCCCGTACCTTTTCATGTACCTTCATCAGCTCTTCCTTCTTTTCTTCATCGGAAAGCTGACTCATGTTTTTGTGGTTTTCGCTGTGATTGCCCAGGTCATGGCCTGCTGCCAAAATCGCCTTTACATCATCAGGATAGCTTTCCACCCAGCCGCCAGTCATGAAAAAGGTTACTTTTACATTATGTTTATCCAAAATTTCCAGAATTTTAGCCGTATCTTCATTTCCCCAGGCAGCATCAAAGGACAGGGCAATTTTCTTTTCGTCGGTATCAACACAGTAAATCGGCAGTTCCCTTCCGTTTACACTGCTGCTTACCGATATATTTTCATCCACTACCGTAAATACTCCCCTGCAAACCGCCAAAGCTGCTATTGCCAAAGCTCCGTACTTGGCAGTGAGAATTAAATTCTGACGCATATAGGAATCCCGGCTTTGCCCGGATTCCTGCGCAGGGTACAGCCGCCTCCACCAAGAAACCGAATCCACTTTCCTCTT
>JAUNGK010000005.1 GCA_030524555.1 Bacillota bacterium
CATCTGCAGGTGCTTCTGTTTCTCCGCCACCGCATGCAACTAATGATAATGTCATTGCTGCTGCAAGACCGAGTGCCAAAAGTTTTCTCAGTTTCATAATAACTTATCCTCCTTTTTTCTTTAAGCCTTTTTATAAACAGGCAGTTAGTTACATCTGTAACTTAATTTTAATTATATTTAATTTGCTTTCTTAATCATCACCTAAAGTTGCACTATATGTACTATTATTGTCTTATTTGTCTAATTATCCCTTTTTTACAAATTTTTTTAATAATTTTTATGCAATATATACAATATTTTCCAAACAATTACTTAAACCGTCAAAATGTAATCAATTTATTAGCTTAAAAAAATTTTTTACCCGTTTTTATAAACTTATTATTTTCTTTTAATTGTACTTATGAGAATTATATACTATAATAAAGTTATATTTTTTTAACCAAACCATTTTCTTAGTAATAAAGAGGTATTTATTAATGGATTTTATATCTTCTTTCCTGAATTCCCTTATATCGCCTCCAAAGCTTTCCGCTTCCGAAAAGCCTGAGCTGTTTCTGGGATCATGTTTTTCACAGGATGAAGATGACTCCTCTCCTTTGTTCCGACTGTTATCCGGCGGAAGACTTCAGGCACTTTTCCCCTACTCCTTTGATATCAAAGCCCTGGACTGCTTTCTTTTGTTATACACGAAAAAGGGATGCGGCAAGCTTCTTCTGGGCAGCCAGGTTTACTCCCTGGATGCAGATTCGCTGCTTCTTCTTGACTGCAGTCAGCATTTTCGCACTGATATTGCCGTAGAGCCATGGGTTTATCAGGTGCTCTTTTTTACCGGGAGCTCGCTTTCCTACTACCGCCGCCTTTTTCCCGAAGAACATTTTCTTATTACCCATATTTTTTCCCACTCCGATACAGCAATGTGCATAGAGCAGCTTCTTGCACTATATCCGGGAAGCCGGCTTCCTCAGAAATTAATTATCTCTGATCTTCTCGGTCATATTTTGACAAACTGCTTTTCTGCCCTTCTTAAAAAGGAAAATGCCGCCGACCAGATTCCGCCGTATATTAAAGATATTTGTTCACTCTTTGACAATGAATTTAAACAGCTCTATACCCTGGACGATCTGGAAAAACAGTACGGCATCAGTAAATACCGTTTATGCAGGGAATTTAGCGCCGCTTACGGAATGTCCCCCCTTCAGTATCTGAACAAGCGCAGAATCGATATTGCAAAGCACCTTTTGCTTACTACTGATCACAAGGTACATGTAATTGGCAGCATGGTAGGAATTGACAACACCAATCATTTTATTAACCTTTTTAAAAAATATACGGATATGACACCTTTAGAATACAAACAGCGGATGACTTTCTAGCCATCCGCTGTTTTATTTTATCCTGTTATATAATTTTATTGCCGCCTTGCTACGCTTTCCTTTAATACAATATGTCCGTCAACAATGTGTATGCCCGGCTTGCAATATTCACCGTTCATTTTTTTGATCAAATTGTTGATGGCCTTTTTCGCCATTTCCTTTATATCAACCTCGTAGCTGGTTATCCCCAGTCGGCAAACACTGGGATAAAGGTAATTATCAAACCCTACCACCGAAATATCCTCCGGCACTCTGTAGCCCGCCTTTTTTAGGATTTCCACCAAAACCCCGGCTGTCATATCACAGTTGCACACAAAGGCTGTAGGCATCTCCTTTGGCAAATGAAGCTCTGTACCGCTTCTCACATCTCCCGTCTCCATGCTTCGGTCATCAATCACCCATTCATCCTTAACCTTCTGCCCATGCTCCAGAAGAGATTTGCAATAGCCAAAATAGCGGTCCGTAATACTGTCCGTATAAAGCAGGGTTCCTACATAGGCAATATCGGTATGCCCCATATCAAATAAATAATTAGTGAGCATATACATTCCGTAAAAGCTGTCGGATATCACAGCATCACATTCAATACGCTTGTCATAAAAATCAAGACATATAAAGGGCACTTTAATGAATTGATCCAATCTGGTCAGATAGTCCTCCTTCATAAGTCCTATGATGATCAATCCGTCAACCTTATCCTCCTGCAGAAGCTTTGGCATAACAAGCTCCTGCTCATCCTTCATGCTCACAATTTCCAGCATGGTAAAGCACTCCTTGGATACTGCCTTGGTTGCCACCACCTGATACACTTGAAGGTAATATGACTCATACTGGTTAAAATATCTTTCCGAAATCAAAACACCAATATTATAACTCTTTTTACTTTTGATCAGCTTCTTTTCAGAAGGGGATTTATAGCCCATCTCCTGTGCCAGCGTTTTGATCCTTTCCCGCATTTCATCACTGACACCCTTTTGATCCGACAATGCTTTCGATACCGTCACGGTGCTTACATTTAAAATAGCCGCAATATCTGCCAGCTTTACCGACTTTGCCATTTTTACCTCTCAATCTCAAACAGTCTCGCCATAACCGTCTGATTGAATTTTATCTTAAGAATACCCTCATCTTTCCTGTATTCCCAATTGCAATTTTTCTCCATGCTCTCCTTAGGATAAGTCATGGAAACCCTGCCGGGCTTTTGTCCCTTCCAAATCCGGTTTAAAGGAACCTCAATTTCGTCCTCTCCTCCCCGTCTCCAGACTGCCATATATGCTCTGCTTTCTGTCTTAAGGGCGAAAGCAAGCCATTTATCCAGATTATCGGCATATCCTAACGGCCATACAGGCAAAGCCTTTTTAATATTACCGCGAATGGATTTATAATAATCAATTCCTTCCTTAACCAGAGCTTTCCTTACATCAGAAAGCTCCGCAAGATGTCCGCTCTGATGAATACGTAAAAGCAATGTATTCACCATATTATAAATCGTTTCTTCCTCATCCCCGTCCCTTTGAGGGTAGGACCACACCGCCGCCTGCTCAGGCGTAAGTCCTGCCGACGCATTGGCAGAAATAGTAGCATAGTTCCGATAATCCTCCTGATCGGAGGTGGACTGTATGCTGTATCTGGAAAGCATTGCGTAGTCTGTACGGAGACCACCGCTGGAACAGTTTTCAATCACCAGATCCGGATATCTTTCAAACACTCCATCCAGCCATTTCAAATAAGCTCGCTCATGCTCTAACATTCCCTGGCCTACGCTATCGGCATAAAGCTCTGTTCCGATCCCCGGCTCAATATTGTAATCCATCTTAATGTAGCCTACGCCGTATTCCTTAACTACACGATCAATAACCTCATCCACATGCTCAATTACCTGTGGATTGCGGAAGTCCAGTTGATATCTGCTTCTGTCGAAAACTCTCTTTCCGTGACGTACGAAAAACCAGTCATCAGGTGCCTTTCTGGCCTTCTCACAGTTTATTCCCATAACCTCCAGCTCAAGCCATACACCGGGAACCATTCCCTTGGATCTGATGTAATCGGTAACCTCTTTAATTCCGCCCGGGAAACGCTCCCTGCATTCCTGCCATTCTCCTACGCTGTCCCACCATTGTCCCGGTGCATACCAGCCCGCATCAATCACGTAATACTCGCAGCCCATCTCAGATGCCGCATCAATCAATGGAAGCTCCTTCTCAGTGGTCGGGTCACCAAAAAGACAATTCATATAATCATTAAAGATAACAGGAAGCTTCTCATTATCCTCATTGTAACGTCTTATTTTTCTTCGATAGCCGGTCAGGCGGCCCATTGCGTTGTCAAAATCAGCATCCGCCACACCTACTGCTACGGGAACCGATGTAAAGCTCTCCCCCGGCTTCAAAACCTTAAACCAATGAGACTGAACCTCTGTAGGCCCGCTTAAAGCAAGATAAAAATGATTGTTCTCATCACCAATCTCTGTATGCCAGGAACCGTTATGCTCAATCTGCCAAAACAGGGAGGTATCAGCACTGCTGTTTTCCAGATAACCCATAGGAAGATATTCCTTGGTGGACCAGTTACCGGTATTGGTGAACTCTATCGTCTTAGAGGTTCTCTGATACACCGTTGGCTGAGTCTGGGCCATACCAAGCTCTGGAAAAGTATAGGTATGGAAGCTCATCTCCTTCTGCCAGCCGTGATGAGCAATCGTCACCTTCATCTTGTCATCAGAAGTGCCGTTTCCCTCCTTTTCAATTCCCAGGTAGTAAAAGGAAGAAAGATATTCAAGGGTTTGATCCTCCGATCCAATATTGGTAACCTCATTATAACTTTGCAGCACAGAAGTGCCCGTATAAAACTGCCAGAAGGTTTTAACTCTTGCGCCGGTACTTTGATCCTCCTGCGTAATGACCAGAAGTCTTCCAAGCTCATTTCTGGTATCCTCCATGCCCACATATTTAAGCAGATATCCGGGAGCTGTAACAATATGCTTGTTTCCATGCTTTTCATAGGGCCTGTTATAGCCGGAAAAATTAACCTGAACCAGCTGAAAGCCCTCCTCTAAAAATAATCTGCTCTCTTCCTTCTCCTCATAAGGCTTTGAGGAAAAATGCATCAGCTTAAGCTGTTCATCCTCTGTAATTGCAAATACCAGATAGATTCCATCTTCTTCTATTTTGATCCAGTCCTTAATATACTCCATTATGAAACCTCCAAGATATGGATCAGGCGGCTCTTATAATCTCCCCACATATTCTGTACCAGATAGCCCGCCTTCATCAGAACATCACCGAAGTAAACTCCTTCTTCTCCTTCAATACGGTATTCCTTCATAGGATCAAGCCCCTTAAAGAAAATTCTCCTGCTGTGATAGTTCGGTCTGTTCAGAACCTGCACGAAGGTATACAGGGCCTCCTTCTTATCCTTGCTTACCACACCATAACAATCATAGTAACGGTTTTCACTGTAGGAAGCAATTCTGTAATAATCACCTTCTCTGACAAGATCATTGTATTTATGATACATTGCAACCTGCTCCGGAATCATCTCCCGGTCCTGCGCAGGGATTTTCGTCACATCCAGCTCATAGCCAAAGGTTCCTGCCAGAGCCACATGTCCTCTTGTCTCAAAGGGTGTTACCCTTCCAACCGTATGATTAGGACAGTCCGAAACATGAGCGCCCATTGCGGATAAAGGATAAATTAACGCTGTTCCTTCCTGTATTTTTAATCTTTCAATTGCGTCTGTATCATCCGAGCACCAAATCTGCGGACTATAGTAAAGCATTCCGGGGTCAAATCTTGCCCCTCCGCCGGAACAGTTCTCAAGCAGAAGATAGGGAAAATCTTTCATTAGCCGATCCTGCAGCTCATAAACAGCCAGTACATACCTGTGATAAAGCTCACCCATTCTCTCTGCCGGAAGATACGCAGAACCAATATCTGTAAGCTGTCTGTTCATATCCCATTTCACGTATTCAATGTTAGCGCTGCGAAGCACCTTGGCAACGCTTTCATAGGTATAGTCAAGCACCTCCCTGCGGGTAAGATCAAGCACATACTGGTTTCGGCTTAAGGTTCCCACCCTTCCGGGAATAGCAATGGCCCAGTCCGGGTGCGCTCTGTAAAGATCCGAATCAGGAGAAATCATTTCCGGCTCAAACCAGATGCCGAATTTCAGACCAAGCTTATTGACCTGGTCAACTAAATATTTCAAACCGCCGGGCAGCTTTTCCTCATTGACGATCCAGTCGCCCAATGCCCTGTTATCATCAAAACGGTTTCCAAACCAGCCATCATCCATAACCAGCATTTCAATGCCAAGCTCTGATGCCTGCCTGGCAATGGCTATCAGCTTTTCCGTATTGAACTCAAAATAAGTAGCCTCCCAGTTATTAATCAAAATAGGACGCTTTTTATCCTTATACGCACCCCTGATTAAATGATTTCTGTAAAAATCATGAAATGTACGGGTCATCTTCCCCAATCCTTCATCGGAATAAGTCATAACAACCTCAGGAGCCTGAAATTCCTCCCCCGGCCCAAGCTTCCACTTAAAGCCCTCAGGGTGAATACCCATGGTCATACGGATCTGATCAAACTGATCATTTTGAACCATCACTTTAAAATTACCTGAGTAGACAAAGTGCATTGCATAGACCTCGCCATGATCCTGATCTGTCCCTTTGGTCTTAACTGCCATAAAAGGATGATCCTGATGACTGGATTCTCCCCTTACAGATTCTATGCTGAGCTTTCCATGACTTACAGGCACCGTCTGAATGTGACGCTCTCTCGCCCATGAGCCGTGAAGGGAAACCGCCTCAAAATCCCGATTATCCATATCTAAGCAGGCCGAAAAAACCTTTGTAAGATAAAGCTCCTCATTTCCTTTGTTTATCACTCTGACGCTTCTGGTAATAATATCCACATCCTCAAATACCGTATACAAAAACGCTGCCTGAACACCGGTATGGGCATCCTCACATAATATTTCCACGCTGCTGCAGACACTCTTCTCTCCAAAGGATGCAGGAAGCCCCAAAAGAGCAGGCTTTCCCTCTGTTATTTTATGGGATACATAGTTAAGGGATAACCCCGTATTACCGCCCCTGGTTTCTAAAGCAATACAGCTTTCTCTGTAATCACCCAGTCCTTCTGCCGGATATTCCATAGGAAAGCTGTCCAGAAAGGAGCCTCTGTCACGATTATTTACAGAAGGTACAAAGGGAGCCTCCTTAACCCGAAGCACATGGGCAAGACGGTAATCATTTAAACGACTGCCATAATAGATGTGTCCCAAAAACCCTTCACTGTCCACCACGCCCATCACATAGCTGGTTTCCTTAGTATCCAGCTTAAAAATCCCCTTAATCTCATCCGATATATTCTGATAAAATTGAATCGCCATAAAAACCTCCGGTTTATAAAATTTAGAAGACTTAATTTACTTAAAAAAGAAATAATTTACTTAAATTATAAATTAAAACAAATTAATGTCAACCAATTAATTTGATCATTCCATATTCAAAAATGCAAAGGGATCTTCCCTGCTCATTTTCAAAAATGCCATCAGTAAAAACCCTGCCCGAAGCGACACCCGCTCCTGTCTTAAGATCCGCAGAGCTTCTCCTTTATCCACCAGGAGAACCTCTATACTTTCCGTATCCTCCAGGAATCTGCCTGACAGCTCTCCATCTGCAAAGCCAAATACGGACGTGCTGGTCTCATCCGTCATTCCCGCTCCCAGAAACAACGGATTTCTAAAGGCCTCTTCTCCTCCCTCATAGGGCGTAAAATCAAGTCCGGTTTCCTCCTTCATTTCCCTGACGGCAGCCTCACAGGGAGTCTCACCCTGATCAATCAGCCCTGCCGGGAGCTCATAAACCCACATACCTAAGGGATAACGGTACTGCCTGATCATCACCAGCTTATCAGGCTCTCTTCTCCACACAGGATAAATCACGATACCGTTAAAAGGCACCCTTCCCGTTATCAGAGGAAGCTCCTCCCGCCTGTTTCTGGAAGCAAAATAGTAATGAAACTCTCTTCCGCCGTCAGTCAGCGCATCCATCTCGTACAGATTAAGAAATTTGTTGTCCGTAAGCTTTCGGACATCCGTATACTTTTGAGATTTTTCTTTCATAATTCCGCTCCGGTTACATATTCAAATACTGCGCTTCACGTTGGATCTCCTCCGGAATATCCTTTCCCAGACTGCGCAGCTTTTGGCAGATATTGTCCATCCTGTGGCGCTTTTGTTCCATACGAATTTCATATCTGTCTGCCAGCTCACGGTAAAGAGGATTAGCCTTCAGTTTTTCACGCAAGGGCTTTGTGAATGGACAATTGTTAAAGAAAATCGTTCTTGCCACTTTATTTAATCTGGGAGAACCATTACTCTCAAAAAGTATCCACAAGGCATAATCCTTTAAGAACATTTCCTTAAAGCTGTTTTTGGCTCTCCCGAGATCCGTTTTAATCTTATCCTTTGCGTCAGGAGATAAATCCTGATTTCTTTTATAAAACTGCACATAGTCAAAGTATTCACTGGTAAGAGATTTTTCTGATATATCATTCCATCTTGCCCCCTGAACACGCTTACACATTTCCCATCGAAATTCTCCTGTTAAGCGGATCATAATAAGCGCCAGATCCTCCAGCTGGAAAATGGAGGTCATCATTCTTGCCGGTGTAGTTCTTCGCTTTCCTTCGATTTCCTGCCACATAACTCCTCTGGTACCTACATTAGGCATCAAAATAATATCCGGCAAAATTTCCACATGAATAAATTCCTTGGGAATACCCTGTTCCGGCTGAGAATACATGGTTTCACGATAGTATGCTCCAAAATCCTTTTTCCTTATTCCGTCCAGAACCTCCTTTATCCTTTTTTCCGAAACCAGCATAGTATCTAACGGCTTTAGCACATTATGCTCGGAAAATAAAGGACAAAAGGTACTGATTCTTCCAAAGGTCACCTTGTTTACCGCAGGAAATACATTCTCCAGCTCATACATAACCTTTGCGGAGTTGTCCCCAAGAAGCTCACTCTCCTGCTGCGCACTGATCTTACCAAGCCGCTTCTGTTCATGGAGATATCCCGTGTAATCCATATCAAATTCATTTCTGCCGGGTTCCTTATGCTCTTCATAGATTGCCATCAGCCACTCGTAAAGAGAATATACTCCCTGATCAGGATTGGTAGGAAGCTTGTCTGCTATCTCGTACAAATACCGGGCATTCTCTATTCCCGCCAGTTCCTCATCAACATAACCAAATTCAAAGAACATTTTCACTACTTTGGGGACAGCTTCACTCTTCACACTGTTTTGGAATGCACTAATATAGATTTGATTGAACTCCTTTGTAATTTCCTGACGAAGACGCCTGATATCATCCTCAGTGCCGTTTTTATTACTTACCTTTTTGAACTGCTCTACATGCTTTCTAAAGGAATCCGACAGTTCAGCCTCACAGCCTGCGTAACTGAGAATTTTCTCCAGGGAACCGGAAATTTCCTGCATATCCATACCCGAGGATACCGTTTTTTGCTGTAATTCAAGGGATCTTTTCTCAAATTCCGCTATCCGTTCGGCAATCTGCTCCTTCCTGCTGTCCAATGCATGAGCATCCCTGTCCTTGCAGTTCTCCAACTGATGAATTACATCATCCATACCCCTTCTTAAAGATATCGCATCATCTGCCTCTGCACCCGCTGCACGCACAATCTTTCCATACAGATCAAGCATCAGTCCCAGCATATCCACTCCGCTTTCATTCATCAAATATCCGCAGATATCCTTCTGATATTCCTGCATTTCACAGCAAAGAGACAAAATATGCTGAATATCCTGACAGGATTTCAGTAAAAAACCGCACGCAAAGTCACAATCCGTTTTATTGTGATCCCACACCGTAAGCATCTGTTCTAAGGTGGAATAATATCCGCTAATCCATTCCGGAATCTCTTCCTCCAAAGAAAGAGGCATAAGCTCCTCGTAGGAAGCAGGTTCCCCCGGAGTAATATGATACTTCCCGCACAGCTTCTGATAATCCTCATATATGCTCTTAAGGTACTCATAAAGGCTTTCACCCTCATTTTTTAAAAGCTTATACTGCCCTAATATCTCATTAAACTGCCTGAAGAAGGAAGACAAGAAATATTTTACCGCATCATTGCTTGCGTTAAAAAGTTCCTTTAGCTGTGTACTTCCAAACGGATATGCAAGCACCGACAGCTTTTCCTGTGCCCTGTATTCCATATAGGCCTCTGTATAGCCTGCCTCGCATAGTCCGATCACATCTCCGCTTCGCAGAAGATATTTTCCGCCCGGATAGGTCACACTGACCGTCCCCCTCATAATCATATGCATGGAGTTAATTTTCTGCCCCGCAGAATAAATAACTTCTCCCTGTTGTATCTCCTTCATCATGTTTATAACCCTGCCTTTTCTCCGTTTATTCTTCTTCCGCCCAGATCAGTGCGCATCTTACGGCCTTTTGCCAGCCCTTTAAAAGCTTTCTGCGCCGCTGCTCTTCCATTTCGCTTTCAAACACTTTACCCAGCTGCCAGTTTTCCCTGATCTCATCCTTATCCTTAAAATATCCGCATGCAAGTCCCGCCAGATAAGCAGCTCCCAGAGCCGTAGTCTCAATGCATTTCGGCCTGTAAACCCTTGCACTCAGAACATCCGCCTGAAACTGCATCAAAAGATCGTTGGCACTGGCGCCTCCGTCCACCTTAAGCTCTAAAATGGATACCTGCGCATCCTCCTCCATGGCCTTTAATACATCATAAGTCTGATAAGCAATGGATTCTAACACGGCCCGGATAAAATGCTCTTTCTTACATCCTCTTGTGATTCCCGTTATCGTTCCTCTTGTGTATGGATTCCAGTAAGGCGCTCCCATTCCCGCAAATGCCGGCACTACATAAACCTCACCTGTATCCTCCACCTTTTGCGCATACTCAGCTGTCTGGGAAGCCTTCTTGATCATTCTCATTTCGTCCCGGAGCCACTGAACCGCTGCTCCCGCCACAAAAACGCTGCCCTCCAACGCATATTCTACCTTGTCGCCACAGCTGGCTGCAATGGTGGTCAGCAGTCCGTTCCCCGAGCTGATAGCCTCTGTTCCTGTATTCATCAACAGAAAACAGCCCGTACCATAGGTATTCTTCACCTGTCCTTTTTCAAAACAGCACTGCCCGAAAAGTGCAGCCTGCTGGTCTCCTGCTATCCCTGCAATCGGAATCTTTCCTCCTAATACGGAGCTTTCCGTCTCCCCATAAACACAGCTTGAAGGCTTCACCGCAGGCAGCATGGATGCCGGAATATGAAAAAGTGACAAGAGCTGTTCATCCCAACAAAGATTATGTATATCATAAAGCATGGTTCTGGACGCATTGGTATAATCCGTCACATGGATTTCTCCCTTGGTCAGATTGTAAATCAGCCAGCTGTCCACCGTTCCGAAAAGCAATTCTCCTGCATCTGCCCGCTGTCTTGCTCCCGGCACATTCTCCAATATCCATTCAATCTTGGTGGCGCTGAAATATGCATCAGGAACCAGCCCCGTCTTCTCCCGTATCATCTCTCCATATCCGGCCTTTACCAGTTCGTCCACTCTCTGGGCAGTCCTGCGGCATTGCCATACAATTGCATTATACACCGGCTCGCCGGTAGTTCGATCCCACACAATGGTAGTTTCTCTTTGATTGGTAATCCCGATGGCGGCAATATCCTCAATTGAAGCCCCCACCATAGCCATAGCCTCCATAGTCACCGCAAGCTGGGATGACCATATTTCCATGGGATTATGCTCTACCCAGCCGGGCTTTGGATAAATTTGAGTAAACTCCTTTTGCGCAATACTGAGAATTTCACCTTTCTTATTAAAAAGAATACAGCGTGAACTGGTAGTTCCCTGGTCAAGTGCCATAATATATCTGCCCATATAACATCCCCCTGCTTTTTATCTTTTTGCCGGCCCAAATTTTTATTTAGAAATATCCATGTTTCCCGTAGCAACCACGCAGATACCTGTATCTGCAACATTTTCAATCATCACATCTCCTACCCTTACAGGTGCCTTTACCGTTGCCTGTCTGATTTCCTTCATACAGGCGGCTATCCTTTCTTTGGGAATCTCCTGTGCTGTTTTAACCGGGATCACCTTACCTTCCCCGCCCTGCACACGGATAATGGAAGTAATTGTTCTAACCGGTGCCGTCATCTCGCTTCGCGCATAGGCTTCGCCCTTCTTACAGGTATTTCCCGTAATATCCAGGCTTTCATCTTCGTTCCGCTTTACTGTAATAAGACACCCTACCGGACAGCCAATACAGATAAGCTGACTGCCTGCATCTCTTCCCTCAGGCAGTGTGCATTTGGTCTTCTGCGGAATTTTAGGTCTTACTGCCACGCCCCAATCGTTATGTCCCTTCAAAATATACTCTGCCGCGAACTCACCGGCCTTTTCGGCCTCCCCGGACACATTGTCCACCAGATCATGTACATGAAGCACATTCCCACAGGCAAAAATTCCCCGTGCAGTAGTTTCCAATCTGTCATTTACCACCGGCCCCTGCGTCACTTCATCCATCCTGGCCCCTGCATCTAAGGTTAATTCATTTTCCGGTATCAGGCCACAGGACAAAAGTACCGTATCGCAGTGCACAAATTCCTCTGATCCGGCTATGGGTTTTAAATTTTCATCTACTCTGGATATTGTAACTCCTTCCACTCTTTCCTTTCCATGAATCTGAGTCACCGTATGATTCAGCTTTAAAGGAATTCCATAATCATCCAGACACTGCACAATATTTCTTCGAAGGCCTCCCGAATAAGGCATAATTTCTGCCACAAGCTTAACCTTAGCACCCTGAAGCGTCATTCTCCTTGCCATAATCAATCCGATATCACCGGAGCCTAATATCACAACTTCCCTTCCGGGCATTCTTCCCTCGATATTCACATAACGCTGAGCGGTTCCCGCAGAGTATATTCCGGATGGACGATATCCGGGTATATTCATAGCTCCCCTTGAACGCTCTCTGCATCCCATAGCAAGCACCACCGCAGCAGCCTCTATTCGGAACAATCCCATTTCCTTATTCATAGCAGTAACCATACAGGGATTTCCCGATTGCACATCCACCACCATGGTATGAAGCAGACTGGGAATCTGCCTTGCAGCAACCATATCTACATAGCGTGCTGCATATTCCGGCCCTGTCAGCTCCTCTTTAAAGGTATGAAGTCCGAATCCGTTATGAATGCACTGATTTAAAATACCTCCCAGTTCCTTATCCCGTTCCAAAATGAGAATATCCCGAATCCCCTTCTCATAGGCTGCAATGGCTGCAGCCATTCCCGCAGGCCCTCCGCCTATTATTACAAGTTCTTTCCTTTTATTCATAGGCGGCTCCCTTCTCCTTCACCTGCTCCTTTGGTGTAAGGTACCAGGACGCTTCTCCTGATTTTCTGATCTGGCTCTCATCCACCGAAAGCTCCGCAGCCAGAAGCTCTACCACCTTCGGATTACAAAAGCCCGACTGACAACGCCCCATGCCTGCACGGGTCCGGCGCTTAATACCGTCCGTTGTAACAGCGCCGAGAGGTCTTCTGATTGCATCCAGAATTTCTCCCTCCGTAACCATCTCACAGCGGCAAATCACGTTTCCATAGGCGGGATTTGTGGAAATCAGGCTTTGCCTTTCTTCATCGGATGAAAGAGCCATACTGGGTATCCCCTTTCGGGTGCTGATAAAGCCCTCTTTTTTGGCCGGCTTTAAGATATCTGTCACTATTTCCGCTACATACTCTCCCAAGGCTGGTGCACAGGTAAGCCCGGGAGATTCAATCCCCGCCACGTCCACAAACCCGGGAGCATCCTTGGCCTGTTCAATCAAAAAATCTCCCTCCGAACAGCCCCGAGGCATTGTAGTGATATGTGCTCTTAAACCTGCAAAGGAGGTAATTACCTGGCTGCCCGGTATACCGGGAACACTTAAGGACGCCATCTGCTGAACCTGACTCATACCCTGCGCTGAAGTAGCAACCCCGTCCTTATCCTTGATATCCTGCGCTGTAGGCCCTGTAAGAAGATTCCCATGAACCGTGGGAGTAACCAAAATTCCCTTTCCCAGTGCGGTGGGCAGCTGAAACAGCGTATGACTGACCAAGCTTCCCACTCTTTTGTCATAAAGCAGATATTCTCCTCTTCTGGGGGTAATTTCCATTTTACTTTCGCATACCATATTATGGATTTCATCAGCATGAACTCCGGCAGCATTGACCAATACCTTTGTTTCAACATCCCCCTGATCAGTTTTCACAAGATACCCTTTATTTTTCTTTTGAATATCTATTACCTGTGTGCCAAAGCAAAACTCTGCGCCGTTTACCGCAGCATTTTCCGCCAATGCAATCGTAAGACCAAACGGACAGACTATTGCGCCTGACGGAGCATAAAGCGCTGCCACCGCCTCACCACCTACCGCATGCTCCAATTCCAAAAGCTCCTGTCTGTCTAAAATCTGAAGCCCTCTGACACCGTTTTGCTCTCCCCTTTCCTTAAGCTCATTTAGCCTGCCCATATCCTTTTTATCGAAACAAAGCACCAGAGAACCGTTTTGCCTGTACGGAAAATCCAATTCCTCGGAAAGCTTTTGCATTCTCCTGCTTCCCTCTACATTCAGCCGTGCTTTCAAAGTCCCCGGTTTTGCATCATAGCCTGCATGCGCAATGCCGCTGTTTGCCTTAGAGGTTCCCTCACACACATCCAATGCCTTTTCAAGCACTAAAATATTAAGCTGATATTTAGATAACTCTCTTGCAATGGCACAGCCGCTGACACCTGCGCCAATTATGGTTACATCATATATCACGCTGTTCTCCTTTCGAAATTTTCCAATAAGAGAATTTAAAATATTTTTATTAATATCAGTATAACATATTTTAACTTAATTTAGATAAAGAGATTTGACTTTTAGAACATATTTATTACAAAGCCGAATCAATTCAAAAAGGTGCAGCCCAAAAAGCTGCACCTTGTGGTGAAATTACACTCTACCAGGTCAGAACCTCATATCTGTTACCGCCGATTTATTTTTCGTCAGCAGTAAAGTAGACAAAGAATACATCTCCCTCAGAGTCATCATCAAACATCTCAAGATAGGAAATAGAAAAGTCCTTGTAGCCTTCAGGTACTTCAAATATCAGAAGTCCCGTCTTCTCTTCGTTGACACTCAGCTCATATACTGCAGGAAGCTGCTCATCACTTACAGGATCCGCATAATAAGTAACAGGCACATCATAATCATCCTCTCCATCAGTGTTCCACTGAACCTGAAAATCGGTGTCATACATCTCAATAGATTCATTATAGGTATTCTTCACCGTTACATCAGCAACAAGCAGACGCTTACCATCTGCCGGCAGATAACCGCTATACTCATCACAAAGATATGCACTGTTAACTCTGTAGCTGAAGAAATAGGTTTTCATAACGTCACCGAAACGTCCTTCACCATAACCATCTTCACTGGTTATCTCTGACTGTGTATCCTGAACCTCCTGGCTCTCCCCGCTGTCAGACGCTTCCTTTACACTGCTGCAGCCTACCAGACTAATAGCTAAAACAACTCCCACTAACGCATAAATAATCCTTTTCACTTTTCTTCTCCTTCTTTTCGTTTCCCTTTATATTCCATTTAAAAGCATCCCAAACACTGCTTTAAATGCCGCTAAATTTTGACTTACCATGTCAGGATCTCATATCCGTCCTCTGTTACTGCCACAGTAACCTCCCACTGCGCAGAAGGCTTGCCATCCTCCGTATACACAGTCCATCCATCCTCATCATCAATATATATTTCACAGGTTCCCATGTTTACCATTGGCTCTATGGTAAATACCATTCCCGGAACCATAAGCATTTCCGTTCCTGCCTTAGTTACATAGCTGACAAAGGGCTCCTCATGAAATTCCAGTCCCACGCCATGGCCTCCAATATCTACCACAACGCTATAGCCGTTGGCCTTAGCATGATCATTGATCACCTGCGCCATATCTCCCAGGAAATTCCACGGCTTTACCATGGTGAGACCCTTTTCCACGCATTCCTTCGTAACCTGTACCAGCTTTTTCTTTTCTTCGCTTACATCACCGATGCAGAACATTCTGGAAGAATCCGAAAAATACCCCTTATAAATAGTGGAGACATCAACATTGACAATATCTCCTTCTCTTAAAACCACATCCTCGGACGGAATTCCGTGACAGACCACCTCATTGATAGAAGTACATACGCTTTTCGGAAACCCCTCATAATTAAGAGGAGCCGGAATGCCTCCCATCTGAACCGTCATATCATGTACCAGATCATCAATCTGCTGGGTAGTCACTCCCGGCCCAATCATTTTCTCTACTGCATCAAGCACTGCAACATTAATTACGCTGCTATCCTTAATTCCTTGAATCTGCTCCTTTGATTTCAGCATACTTCTTTTGGGTACAATATGCCCTTCCAATTCATAATGATGTATTTTCTCATCAAGCGCCATGTGGCATGTCTTATATTTTCTGCCGCTGCCGCACCAACAAGGATCATTTCTTCCTATCTTTTCCATTCACTGCCACTCTTTCTGATTATCCGCGGAAAGCTTCCTGAAACTTAGATATATTATCGGAAATGCTGTTCTTCCTGAACACGCCGGAACCTGCAACAAAAACATTTGCGCCGGCTGCAAGTACCTCTCTTACATTTTTCTTTCCTACGCCACCGTCAACTTCAATTTTAACATTTAATCCGTGGCTGTCAATGTACTCTCTCATTCTGCGAATCCTTTCATAGGATTCCTGAATAAAAGCCTGCCCGCCAAAGCCCGGCTCCACGCTCATAATCAGTACCATCTCAACCTGACTTAAATAAGGAAAAACTGCTTCAAGAGGGGTTCCTGGCTTAATGGAAATTCCCGCCTTCGCCCCGCATCTATGAATTTGATCAATAACGTCTGAAGGCGCCTTAGCAGCCTCAAGATGAAAAGTAATTCCATCCGCTCCACAGCGCACAAATTCCTCTATGTATCTTTCCGGATCAACAATCATTAAATGCACATCAAAAAACTGTCCGCTCACAGGTCTGATAGACTCAATCAGCGGCATCCCAAAGGATATACTGGGTACAAAAACCCCATCCATCACATCAATATGCAGATATTGTGCTCCTGCCTGTTCTGTTTCTTTAATCTGCTCTCCCAATTTTGTAAAATCTGCTGCCAGAAGAGAGGGGGCCAAAATATACATGTGCTTTACAACCTTTCCCTGATAACGCCGTCTGTTCTTGCATGAAGGAAGAATGGCTGTAAAAGCCATTCTTCCCCTGATCAGCTATTTATTCTTATTTCAGAAAATCCTTCGTCTGTTCAAAAATACCCTTTCCATCCAGCTTATACTTCTCAACAAGCGCTGCTGCCGGTCCGGATTCGCCGAACACATCCTGCATGCCAACCTTAAGCACCGGTACAGGATATGCCTTACAAAGTGCATCGCATACGGCACTTCCAAGTCCTCCGATTACAGAATGCTCTTCTGCCGTAACAACCTTTCCTGTTTTCTTAGCAGATTGAATAATAAGCTCTTCATCTAAAGGCTTAATTGTACAGATATTAATAACCTCTGCGCTGATGCCCTCAGCTGCAAGCATGTCTGCTGCCTCCAGTGCATTTCCTACACAGATGCCGGTAGCCACGATAGTAACATCCTTACCCTCACGAACTACGGTTCCCTTACCGATTTCAAATTTATAATCAGGTCTGTCATTAATAACCGGACATGCTGCACGTCCAAATCTCATATAAACAGGTCCTACATACTCTGCTGCTGCCTTAACTGCTGCTTTTGCTTCAATATCATCTGCCGGGCACATAACCACCATGCCGGGGATCGTACGCATCAGCGCAATATCTTCATTACACTGATGGGAAGCGCCATCCTCACCTACCGTAATACCTGCATGAGTTGCTCCGATCTTAACATTCAGATGAGGATATCCTACGGAATTTCTCACCTGTTCAAATGCTCTGCCCGCTGCAAACATTGCAAAACTGCTGACAAAAGGAATTTTACCTGTAGTTGCCAGGCCTGCCGCAATACCTACCATATTACCTTCTGCAATACCGCAGTCAATGTGCCTGTCAGGATAAGCTTTTTTAAATACACCTGTCTTAGTAGCTGCAGCCAGATCGGCATCTAAAACTACCACATCAGGATTTTCCGCTCCCAGCTCTACTAATGCATTTCCATAGCTTTCTCTGGTTGCAATCTTCTTTACTGTACTGTCTGCCATTATGCTTCCTCCTTTACAAGCTCTTCACCAATTTTATTAAGATCTGCCATTGCTACCTCATACTGTTCATCATTCGGTGCAGTGCCATGCCATGCTACATTGTTCTCCATAAAGGAAACTCCCTTACCCTTTACGCTGTGTGCAATAATGGCAGTGGGCATTCCCTTGGTTTCCCTGGCCTCCCTAAACGCTGCACGAATAGCGTCAAAGTCATGAGCATCAATATTAATAACATGGAAATTAAATGCTTCAAATTTCTTATCAATAGGATAAGGAGAGCATACCTCATTAACCGGTCCGTCAATCTGAAGCCCGTTATTGTCAACGATCACTACCAGATTATCCAGCTTGCGATGTCCTGCAAACATGGAAGCCTCCCAAACCTGGCCCTCCTGAATCTCGCCGTCACCGAGAAGCGTATAAACTCTGAAATTCTTTCCATCCAGCTTAGCGGAAAGCGCCATTCCTACAGCCGCCGAAATTCCCTGTCCTAAGGATCCGCTGGACATATCTATACCGGGAGTATGCTGCATACAGGGATGTCCCTGCAGATGAGACCCCAGCTTACGCAAGGTAACCAAATCCTCTACCGGGAAAAATCCTCTGTGCGCCAATGTAGAATATAGACCGGGAGCCGTATGCCCCTTGGACAAAACGAAACGATCCCTGTCTGCCATTTTCGGATTTTGAGGATCGATATTCATCTCTTCAAAGTAAAGATAGGTGTAAATGTCTGCCGCCGATAGCGAGCCGCCCGGGTGTCCTGCTTTCGCACTGTGAACAGCAGTAACAATGCCCTTGCGCACCTCATTGGCCATTTTTTTAAGCTCCAGATTGTTCATGATTACCTCCATTCCCGTATTCATAACCTGTAAAATTTATTTAGCTTCATAAGCCATAAATATTTTAACATATTAAAAATTTTGCGTCTATATGATATTCGTGCTAAGTTTTTTTCACTTTTTGCTATTTTATATCGTACTTTTTCTTTTTGCAGCCTCATATAATCAAAGGAGTATTTCACTGAGGTTACTGTCTTGTCTCCCAGAAAAAATCTGACCCCAAAACAACGCTTTCTGTGTATTGCCATTTTAATTTTTGCTTTTATAGGTATTGTCCTTGTCTGGTTATTTACGGATGATGCACGAAAATTCAGGCTCTTTTCCAGAAATTTATTTATTTCAGAGCTTTCAGGCGACACCTTAAGCCTGCATTATACTTTGGCATACCCCGAAAAGTTTAATCTTGATACACAGGCATGCCTTCCCTCGTATCACACGATCACCCAACAGGATGCCGTTTATATCAGCTCCCTTTTGGATCAATTATCTGGCATCAACCCTGACCGCCTAAATGATGAGGATGCCTATACCTACGGCCTTTTGGTCCGCTATTTAACGCTGCAGCTTTCCGGATGTGCATTTCCCTATTACAGGGAGCCCTTATCCCCTTCCTCCGGAATGCAGGCTTCTCTTCCCATTCTCTTAGCCGACTATACCTTTCGTTCAGGAGAAGATGTAGAGGATTACCTTAAGCTTTTGGATCAAACCGACACCTATTTTGATGCCCTGATTCAATACGAAGAGGAAAAATCCTCGCAGGGGCTTTTCATGTCCGATTCTGCCGCCGCAAAGATTATCCGGCAATGCACCTCAATCATGGACGAAAAGGACTTATCCTCCGGAACGCATTTTCTCCATTCCACCTTTACAGAAAGGCTAAGCGAATTGAAATCCAAAGGCCTTATAAACCAGCAGCAATATGACATGTGGTGCTCCGAGAATGACCGTCTTCTGACTACGGTTATGGCTCCCGCCTATGAAAAAACCGCTGACGCCTTTACGATACTTTCCGGCAGCGGTGTAAATGACGAGGGGCTTTGTCATTTTCCTGACGGCAGGGCCTATTATGAGTATCTTCTTTCCCTCAACACCGGAAGCAGCAAAAGCATTCCTGAAATTAAACAGCTTCTTTTTCAGGATTTTCAGCAAAACTATACCTCCTTAATAAGCCTTTTGCAAAAGTATCCAGAGCTTTCTGCCTACAATTTTCAAACCACCGAGTTACCCTTTTCCTCTCCGGAAGAAATGCTAAGCGACCTGCAGGTCCGCATGAGAGAAGATTTCCCTGCCTTTCCAAGCACTAAGGAGGAGTTTTCCCCGGTATGCACTATCAAAAAGGTGTCCTCCGCCATGGAGGCATATTCCAGTCCCGCCTACTACCTTACACCGCCGATTGATGACCTGAGCTCTAATATTATCTATATTAACCACAGAAACCAGCCTGATTCTCTGACCCTGTACACTACACTGGCACACGAAGGCTATCCCGGGCATCTTTATCAAACTGTTTACAGCCAGCTGTATTTTAACAGCCGGAAAGATTCCACCATAAGAAGTATTCTGCATTATGGCGGCTATGTGGAAGGCTGGGCGTATTATGTGGAAAATATGTCCTACATTTATGCACAATCTATTGCAAAGGACGATCCCCTTACCTGTGCCTGGTATGAAGCATGCCGACTGAACAGAAATCTCCAGCTCTGCATGTATTCCCTTTTGGATATTGCCATTCACTATGAGGGAGCAGGCCCTTCCCATGTGCAGCAAATATTAATGAAAATCGGAATATCCGATACCAAAACCACCACCGCCGTCTATCAGTATATTGTTGAGGAGCCTGCAAATTATTTAAAATATTATCTGGGCTATCTGGAATTTCAGGAATTAAAGGTAACAGCCCAGAGGCTGTGGGGAGAAGACTTCTCTAATAAGCGGTTTCACCAGTTTGTTTTGGAGACCGGTCCCTCCGATTTCCGGGGGCTTCAAATAAAGCTTGAAGTATCAGGAGCGGTTACTGCCTCCTAATCTGCCGATTAACCTTCCTCCATCATACCCTCTAAATATCCACCATCCCATAATAGAATTTTCAGTTTTTTTGCTGCCTCTACCGCAGGGGCAGTAAAATACTGATTGGTCATCACAGCTCCCACCATTCTGTCATAATAGTCCCGTCCCGCATATGCTTCCTGAATTGCCTTTACGCCTACAGGCGCCGTATAACATTTACACTGAACCGCATAGGTAATCCCGTCCTTCTCTGCGAGAATGTCGATCCCGTAATCCCCGCTTCCCTTAGTCACCTCCACCTCCATAAAGCCCTTCTGCCTAAGTAGATCTGCACAAAAGTACTCAAATTCATGTCCCTCCATATCCTCAAACAGCGCCGGTCTTCTTCTCCTTCGAAAAACCAAAACCGCTATTATCACAATAAACAGCAGAAGCACTGCTGCCAAAATCCCTGTTTTTAAATTAATGAACATTTATGCACCACACCCTTCCCTTTATTTGACAAAAAAATAAAACGCTTTTATACTCATTGATTATCACGCTTTTCTATCACGCAAAAGGAGCCGCTATGGAAAATTTGATTTTCAGCTTAAATGCAACTATCCCTGTATTTCTTATTATGGTAATCGGATACCTTTTAAGAAACAGGAACATCATAGATGAACCCTTTGTAAAAACCCTGAACTCCTTTAACTTCAAGGTTACTCTTCCTGTGCTTCTCTTCAGGGATATCACCGAATCAGACTTTCTTGCCGTATGGGATACCAAGTATGTACTCTTCTGCTTCCTTTCAACGCTTCTCTGCATTGCCGTTATCTGGATTATAACAGCTAAGGTGTCCAATAAAAAGGATCTTGTAGGAGAATTTGTACAATCCTCCTACAGAAGCAGCGCTGCTATTTTGGGAATTGCCTTTATACAGAATATCTACGGAAATGCAGGCATGGCTCCCCTTATGATCATCGGAACCGTTCCTCTGTACAATGTTGCCGCCGTTATCATTCTCTCATTTACCGGTCCCGAAAGCCAGGGATTAAACAGCAGCACCCTCAAAAAATCCCTTAAGGGCATTATCACCAATCCCATTATTCTTGGCATATTAGCGGGAATTATATTTTCTCTTCTTCCTATAAAGCTCCCTCTTATCCTGTCAAAAACCATTAACAATATTTCATCTCTTGCCACGCCTCTTGCCCTGATCGGTCTTGGAGCAGGATTTGAAGGCAAAAAAGCGCTGGCCAAAATAAAGCCAACGCTGATTTGTTCCTTTATAAAGCTAATCCTGCAGCCTGCTGTTTTTCTTCCCATAGCCGTATGCATGGGCTTTCGCACCGACAAGCTGGTAGCTCTTCTTATTATGCTTGGAGCTCCCACTACCGTCAGCTGCTACATTATGGCAAAGAATATGCACCATGAGGGCGTTCTGACCTCCAGCGTGGTAGTTACAACTACCTTCTTAAGCTCGATCACCATCACTGCATGGCTTTACCTTTTAAAATCCCTGCAGCTTATCTAACTTCCGGCTTTTACTGAAGACAGATACGGAAGGAATAACTGATATCCTTCTCGCCGCTTACGTGATAAGCCGGCTCCACATCTGATCCCCAGCTGTCAATTCCACCTACGCCTCTGACTGCTCCGTAAACACAAAGCACTGTCCTTCTCGCAGGAGGCAGTTCCTCCATATGTGTGGCATTTTCCAGCTCGCTGGCTGTATAGGGAAGGCAGGAAAAGGCAAGTCCGTCCAGCTCAAAGCGAAGAGATGTCATCTGCTTTTCCTTATGCGTATTGTCAAGCTCCGTACTTCTAAATACGGTAAGATTTTTCGTATTCATATGCATACCGCAGTCCTGAGGCACCAAATAAGGGGTTACCGGAAGTCCCGAAATCTCATAAACACCTTCTACGCCTCCTGCCATTCTGTCAGGATAGGTTTCTCCTGATAAGCCTTCATATACGTATTTATCCGCACAAGTAGGCATAACCATTCTAAAGCCAAATACCGGAAGCTCGGGAAGACCCTGCTGCCCGTAATAGTGAACGCTTACCTTGATTTCTCCGTCACTGTCCACAAGGTAGCTAATCCTTACCTGTGTCTTAGGATCTGTTATTGTCTCATAGGTAAATATAACTTCCACATTTTCTGCGGTTTCATCTCCACTGTATTTATTATTTTCTGGTCCCACAGGAAGGAGAATATCCTCTCCATCTATACGGATCCGGCTCTCCACACAGCTGATAAACATATCTGCAGCCAGCCACATGCCGCTTCTTAAAGGAAATTTATTTCCTCTGTCATTATCCGTAACCGCTCTCCAAAAAGCAGGGCGGGGCGTCCGATACAGCCACTCTCTGCCCTGAACAGACAACGACTCCATTCCTCCCGTAGCCCGGGAAAAGATATAATGAAATTCTTTGCCATAAGCAGTCCCGTGAATGCCAAGCGTCACATCACCGTATATTACATTTAATCGTTTCTCCTGTGCGGAATTATTTGTGTAAGCCATAATAATACTTCACCTCCTGCATAGCCGGTTTCTCTGTTCTGTCAGCAAATACAATACCGTTTCCCGAAAATTCGTAATCCGCAGGTCTGTCGTCGAAATCTCCTCCATAACGCAGCACCCTCTGTCCGGTCACCTCATCCTCTACAAACAGTGCCTGATCAATATAATCCCAGATAAAACCGCCCTGGTACATTTCAAATTCATCAAGCAGCCGGATATAAGAATTCATTCCGCCAAGAGAATTTCCCATATCATGCATATATTCGCACAAGATATAAGGCTTCTTAGGATTATTTTCAAGATAATTTCTTACCGCCTGAGGGGGAGCATACATTTGACTCTCTACATCCGAAACAGTGTCCTCATATACTCTGTTTTGGCATACTCCCTCATAATGAACCAAACGTCCGTCTGCCTTTTCTTTAAAATAGCTGTTCATGGCTTCTATATCGTCACCTACATAGGATTCATTGCCAAGAGACCAAAAGAGAATGGATGTATGGTTTTTAAAATATTCAAAATTGCTTTTTGCCCTGTCAAGCACCGCTTCCTTCCATTCCGGCAGGGAACACGGCACATTCCATGAAGGATCCAGGGTTCCAAGCTTAGACCATGACCCATGGCTCTCCAAATTGGTTTCCGACATCATATAAATGCCATTTTCATCACACATATAATACCACGGAATCTGATCCGGATAATGACAGGTACGCACTGCATTAATGTTATTTCTAAGGAAACACTGCATATCCTGCTCCATCTCCTTCATTCCTATACATCTTCCGCTCTCTGCACTCCACTCATGACGGTTCACACCGTTTATGATCAAACGCTTTCCGTTTAAATGAATCACGTTGTTTATCATTTCCAGCCTTCTGAAACCGATTCCGTAAGGCACAGCTTCTACCAGCTTATCTGCTTCGTCATACAGCATAATCCTCAATTGATACAAATATGGGGTATGATTATCCCAGAAAATTACCTTTCCCACATTCTGCGGCTCCAGCTTACAGCAAGCTTCTATATAGGAATCTGCCCCGTCTTCCTTACCCTGTGATGGCAGTGCTTTCACATTTCCCGGAAGAAGCATGCTGCGCCTAAGTAATTCCTTTCCTTCCTTATCCTGAAGTAAAATCTCTGCCCTTCCTATGGTTCCTTCCTTCATGGAAATTTTAAGGTCAAGGCCAAAGCTTCCCGTTTCATCCTCATTAAGCACTGGCTTTGCCCAGAAATCCTCCACATGCATTTCGGGCTTTGCATACAGCGTCACATTACGAAAGATTCCAAAGAAACGGAAAAAGTCCTGATCCTCCAAAAAGGCTGCGCTGCTTCTCTTATGAACCTCTACTGCCAGACGGTTTCCCTTTTCCCTGATATAAGGTGTCAGGTCAAACTCAGCCGGAGTAAAGCTGTCCTCCGAATATCCTACAAAGCTTCCATTGATCCACAGGTACATCGCCTGCTCCACACCTTCAAAGCGAATAAACACCCTCTTATTCCAAAGTCCCTGATCCAAATCAAATTCCTTCACATAGGAACCTACCGGATTATAAGAAGCCTCGCTAAAGCTGCCCTTCCATAAGGCCTTTCCGTCAAGGCTGTGAGCAGGACGTCTGAAAATATGGCCCTCCCACGGATACATAGTGTTAATATAATGAATTTTGTCATAACCCGCCATTTCAACATGGCACGGCACCTTAATTCGGTCAAAGCCGGAAATATCAAAATCCTCCTTAAAAAATTCTGTCGGACGTTCCTTTGCACATACGCTGTAACAAAATTGCCACATTCCGTTTAAGGACTGCTCCAAAGAATTTTCTCCTTTGATAAGCTCCTCCTCATTCACAAAAAAGTAATGGTCACTGTGTGCCGGTATCCTGCCCACCTCAAACACTTCCGGATCATCCAGCCATTTGATTTCTGCGTTCATAGCCTGCTCTCCTCACTTTTAAAATAATCGAATAAATTTACCTTCTGCATAGTTTATTCTGCCATTTTATGCCATATTGGTCAATGCTCTTTCATCAAACTACATAACTGTTTCCATTTATGTTCCAGCCACTCCTGGCCATCCTTACTATTTTCCAACAGCCATGCTGAATCTACCCTGCTTTCCAAATGAGCTTCCGCATCCTTTAAATGCGGCTGGCCGGCATAATAATTATGCAGGAACAAAGAACATCCCCAATTATCATCAGGTGCCTCCTTAAAATAAAATTCATTATTCTTAAATATAAAGCTTGCTCCGCTTCCGCTTCCGCTTACACAAACAGAAAACGGTTTATCATAAGCAAACACGTTCCCATAAAATTCTGTCAAAAGCCCTTGATCGTCTATGGCAATTCCGCGCCCGTCTCTTAAGCTGATATTATATCTTAAGATCGTCTTTGTATAGTTCCTATTATAATTCAGGCTGCTGCAGTCAAGCCAGAAGCCACCCTCATTATCATGAGAGTAGTTGTATTGAAATATGGTCGTCCCTTCTGTTCCCCAATCTGTATCAAAAGCCGTTCCATCACCGGTAAACATCCGGGTTCTTGCAACCTCATTTCTTTGAATTAAAGCATCCTTTACCGCACATACCCAGATTCCCGCAATCAGACGTGTCTCCTCACAGGTACCCAAGGCCCCTGCATCATAACAAGCATTTCCGTCTATTAACGGCGAAATACTGTTTGCAACAATGATTCCGTCAGAGCCTGTTCTCTCAATCCGATTACCTCTCACCACAATACCTGTGTGATGGATATCATTAATGAAATCCTCTTCCTGATTAATCCGGATTCCACTGGTCAAAACATCATGGATATAGTTATTGATTATATGAATATGGTGAAGATGATCAGACCTTGAGCTTCTTCCCGGCATGGTAACATAAACCGCCCCATTCCAGTACATGCTGTTATAGGTTTCCCTGTCCCGTCCGTTCTCTCCTGTCACGTCCAGTATTTCACAATTTCTTACCGTAATATCCTCTGTGATACCCTCCGGCTTTCCTTCAATGCAAATTCCCTGACGTACCGCCTTATCACATGCATGATTTCTAACCTTTAAATTTTCAACAATGTAATGGCTGCAGCCCTTCAGCCAAACGCCTGCATATGCACCGCATCCGTCAATTTCTGGTTTTTGCCCACTTCCGTAAGAGGAAATTCTGACAGGATATTTTTCAATACCGTCTCCCTTAGGCATAAGGGTTCCCTGCCAGCTGCAGCCGCACTTAAATAAAAGCTTATCATCCACTCCAAATACAATACTGTTTACCTTTTCAAGACTTTTCCACGGCCTCTCATCTGAGAGGCCGCTGTTGTGATCATCTCCGCTACTACTATCTACGTAAAATATTCTTCCTGCCATTTTCTTTTCCTTTGTTCAACATACTACGACGGATCACCAAGCACAAAGTGCACCACTCCACAATCATACTGCGCCCAGATTCCATGCCTTCCCTCATCACCTGAACGAAGCCTGTCAACCACATACTCTCCGTTTTCGAAATGTCCTTCCTCAATACGGATTAATTCCATGTTATGTGCCTGATGCTGGAACAGCATAATATTAGCAGGCAGGGAACCATCTGTCAGGGTCATTTTCTGCCAGTATAATCTTACCTTATGTCCCACTAAATAAAATTCCCTGTCGCTTACTCTGAATAATAAACCTCTTGCTGTTTCCTCCTCCAGGCTGTCGGGAATATGATTGACATTGATCAGATCCTTATTATGTCTGTAATCCATTGCAACCCAGCCCACATATTCCGCAATTGCTCCTGCATAAGACACCCTGCAGACCCAATCGCCGATTTCAATGCGGGAAGCATCCTGTCCCAGGCGCTGTGTCAATGTATAAACTCTGTCTGTTCCGCTATATTTGATCAAAAGCTCCTGTGCGTTTTTTAACATTTCAAAGGAATGCTGTATCCCTTTAGCGCTTTCCAGAAGCCGGCCATCCTCATCAAGACAGCTTTCTACTCCAAAAATATGATACCCGATTGCCTTATGCTTTCCTATTGCCTCAAACATCATCGTTGCGTTGACATTAGTAGGACCCGATTCCGGAATATAAAAAGGAAATCCCTCTACATCATAACTTTCCTGTGTCCGCATAATAAGCTCCGGCTGTAATTCGTATATATCGGGTGCAATTGTATCCAAACAGCTGCATGCCGCATACCACGCCGGTAAGACCTTAGAAACGGCGCCCCCTGAAGGATAATCCAAACCAGCCAGACTCCAGCCGCACTCTCCGTTTCTATCCGTCCAGACATTGACATACATAAAGATGTCATAGATCTGTTTTCCCGCACAGGCAATATCATCAATATACTTTGCGGTTGCCCATGCAATACACAGCTCTGCGCCAAACCGGCCAAAAACCTCCTTGTAGCTTCCGGATTCCTTTCTTCCGCATTTCTTAAAGGCCCTGCCAAGGCTCCCATTATCCTTTTTCGCTGCTTCTATTAATTCTGCAGGCACCTCTCCCTCAAATGCCTCCGTTCCCTTTTCGCTAAAATCCCTGACAGACGCAGCATACATTCCCGGCTCATTTTCTACCTGAACCGCTATAACGGTACCGACTGCCTCATCATATTCCCTGATAAATTCCATCAGCTTACAGAAAGCCTTCTTATCCTGCTCCCTGTTTTCTTCATAAAAGGGAGACAATACAGTGGTTTCAGTTCCATCCTTACAGATACACCGTGGAAAACGTTTTCTGTCCAGTTTGACCCACGAAGGCGTATACTCCATCTGTCCGTTTTTCCATGTACCAAACCAGAGAATAACCGCATGAAGATCGTTTTCCCTGATTCTGTCAATGATCCTTTTTACGTAATCAAAATTAAATGCTCCTTCAGCCTGTTCAAATACATCCCAGCAAACCGGCACAGCAACCGTATTAGCTCCAACTGCCTTTACGCTTTGAAAAGCAGTCTGAACATCCTGCATATACTTTTCTCCTTTTTCGGCCCCCAACGCATATCCCGAAGAATTATGCAGCTGTGCTCCTATAGAGAAAAACGGTTTTCCAAGCACCGTAAAGAAATCATGCTTTTTCATAAACAAATCCTCCCATACAATATATTGAAATAACTTAAAGTTCTATTTATAGCTTGACAGACTGATACCCCTGATTATCTGCTTCTGGAAAATAGCATAAACAACAATAACCGGAATAATCATAATCGTTGCCCCTGCCATAAGAAGACCGTAATCCTGAGAGTACATATTCTGCATAAGCGCAAGTCCTACCGATAAGGTATAGCGCTTATCGTCATTAGACATAATAAGAGGCCAAAGGAAGGAATTCCACCCATTAATAAAGGTGAGTACAATCTGAAGCGAAAGAATCGGCTTCGTCAGTGGAAGAATAATCCTTGTAAAAATGTAGGCCTCCCCTGCACCGTCAATTTTGGCAGCCTCCAAAAAATCATCCGAAATCGTGCTAATAAACTGCCTGAAAAGAAAAATGGCAAATGCAGACACCAGTCCCGGTAACACCATACCGGTATAGGTGTCAGTCAGTCCTGCCAGATTCATAATTACATAAATCGGTATCATGGTTACCTGCGCCGGTATCATTAATGTACATAAAACAATCACAAAGAGAATATTTTTACCTTTGAACCTGAATTTAGCAAATCCATATCCTGCCATAGAATTAATCAAAACACCTAAAAGCGAATAGACCGTAATAATCACCGTGTTCTTCAGGTAAACTCCGAAACTCATATCCGCAAATAAATGCTCAAAATTTCCGGTAGTAGGATTTTGAGGGAAAAAGGTAGGTACGCTCTGTCCAATTTCCAAATTTGTTTTAAACGAAGAGAGAATCATCCAGAAGAAAGGGAAACATACCACACACCCCAAAACGAACAAAATAATTATTAATATTCCGTTCCCTATTATCTTTTTTCTTTTCATCGCCATTCTCCTTATTTGTCATTTTTGGCCTGAAGCCACAGCTGTACAAGCGTTACAACAAGGATAAACAAAAACAAAATAACCGATGCTGCCGCTGCCTGTCCAAAGCGTCCGGACCAAAATCCCGTTCTGTATACATAGTAGGTCATTGATATGGTACTGTTGGCAGGTCCTCCCTCAGTCATAACATATACCTCTTCAAAATACTGGAACCATCCAATAAGCGTTGTAACAATTACGAAGAAAACAGAAAACATGATGTTAGGGAGCGTGATTTTAAATAACTGGGTCAGCTTTCCCGCACCGTCAAGTGATGATGCCTCATACAATTCCTTCGGCACCGATTGCAGTGCAGCCAGGAAAATCAACATATTCAGCCCCATGTTTCTCCATACGGAAAGAATCAGCAATGAATTTTTGGCAGTGGACGGGCTTTTCAGCCACATGATTGGTTCCAGACCAATGAACTCCAGCACATCATTAAACAATCCGATGGAAGGATTAAACAAGTACAGCCAAACAATTGAGACTGCTACCATATTCGTTACAGAGGGAGAATAAAATACTGCACGGAAAAAGGAAAAAATTTTTCTTTCTCCTCCTCCATGAAGTAAAAAAGCTAAAAGAAATGACACCGCAATAACTATCGGTACGCCCACACAAACATAATACAGCGTATTAGTTATGGACTTTTGGAAAACCCTGTCCGATAAAATATTGGCGTAATTACTAAAGCCTGTAAATTTAAGCAGATTCCATTTACCCAGCTGAGCCAGTCCAAGATCTGTGAAACTGATTCCAAAGGTAATAATAATTGGAATAATGGAACAAAACAGCAATATTAATACTGCCGGAGCAACAAAAACATATGGTGTCAAACATTTTGTCTTTTTCACTTTTATCCTCCATATATCTAAGAGGCCGGGCAGACCAGCTGAGTCATCAGCCGATCTGCCCAGCCCCATTAACTACTTTTAAAAATATCCCTATTGATTACTGTCTAACACATTCTGCGCAAATTCATTTAACTCATCACAGACTGTCTGTATATCCTCTTCGCCTACGGAAATTCTCTCATAAGCGCTTACTGCCTCAATTCCGATTTCCTCAATTTCAGGAACCTTTGGAAACGCCTTGGCATTATTGATCTGTTCACCAAATACGGAAAGAACAGGATCATTAGCCAGACTATCATCTTCCCACGCTTCCTTTACTGCCGGCAGTGCGCCATTGATCTCATTGTATTTCAATTCATTCTCTGTACGGGTCAAAAATTCAATCAGCTTGACCGCTGCGTCCTCATTGGTTGTCCAACTGGGGATAACAAGATTGGAGCCTGCATATACGGAATCATTCGTTGCGGAACCCTTAGGCCATACGGCAACTGCCCATTTTCCATCCATTTCAGCTACGGACTGAAGCTGACCAGCCTCCCATGTACCGCCAAAGCATGCTGCAACTTCGCCATTTGTCAGCTTTACATAGCTTCCTACATTGTCCGTTACACGCTCTGCAAGTCCTGCCTCATAGAAGGAATTCAGATATTCCATTGCTTCAATGTATTCCGGCTGGTTAAATACAGCCACTCTGTCCTCGGTAACAATCTCCGAACCGCTCTGATAAGGGTAGCAGAATAATTCGTTATAATTTTGTGCTGCGCCAATGTAGAAAGGCTTAATTCCTGTCTGCTCATTAATCTTCTGACACGCTTCGAAAAACTCTTCCTGGGTTGCAGGGAACTCAGTATATCCTGCATCTTCAAACAAATCGGTTCTGTAAAGCACACAGTATACATCAACGATCCAGGGCACACCATAATACTTATCGTTCATCTTCAAGGAATCATAAGATGCATCAAAAAATCTATCCTTGCTAAAGCCTTCCACTGTATCAAGATAACCTGTCATATCGATAATTGCATCGGCTGTTACCAACTCCGCTGTCCTCGAAACAGCCGTCTGCATTACATCAGGTCCGCTCTGAGAGGCAATGGCAGTTAAAAGCTTTTCACTCAAATTCTGCCACGGTATGCTCTGTACATTGACCTGAATACCGGTCTCAGCCGTAAATTCCTGAATCAATGGATCAATACCGGATGTACTGTCACCCATGTACCAAAATGTAATTGCATCGGCAGATGTCTCCGTACTGTCGGATGCAGAGGACTCCTGACTTTCTGCATTTTCCTGTACCGGTTCTGCCTGTTCCGTTTCATTTTGAGGAGTATCAGCATCTTTTGCTCCACAACCAACAAGCATACTCATGACCATAGCTGCGCTTAAAATTATTGATACTAATTTCTTTTTCATCTTTTTCCTCCTTTATTTTCGAATAGCCCAAGGCATCCGTAATTTTATGCATATTGCACATTTGAAATCGATTTCATATTTTTATTTTATCACATATTGTTTATAAGTCAATCATTTTTTGAAATCGGTTTCATTTTTGTGTAAAAACAATGAAGATTAATAAACTATTTTGGTATTTTTAAATAAAATATAGGGAATTATTCCGACTTAAAAAGAAAAAGTAAATGAAACCATCCCCTGCATGCAGGTACTAATTTCATTTACTTTATGAAAGAAATTTTCAGATTTTTCTATTTGATACCGCTCCGCTGCTTTCCTTCAAAACAAGTGACGGCGTAATTTTCTGTAAAGAGGGCACCTCTTCTCCTTCAATTGCCGCTATTGCAGCATCAATCAGCTTCTGTCCAAACAGGCTATAGTCATAATCAATACTGGTAAGCTTAGGCGTCAAAAGATCGGAAAAATATGTATTATCATAGCTGACAACCGAGATATCCTCGGGGATACAATAATGGTGCTCCGTAATGCTTCTCATTACACCTGCTGCCGAAAAATCATTGATTGCCACTACCGCTGTCGGAATCTCATTTCTGTCGAACAATTGATTCATTCCCGCATATCCGGTTATATAATTATATTCACCGTCCACAATATACTCTTTGCGGTACTCTATTCCGTATTTCTCCAATATTCTTCTGTATGTAAGATATTTCTCATAGGTAGATGTAACATCTCTGCGTCCGCCCACCAATGCAATCTTTCTATGTCCCAGCCCGATCAAATGTTCCAGCAAAAGCTCAGCGGCCTCATTGGCATCAATTTCTACCCTGTAACAATTCCTGACCTTCAGATTCCCTCCGGCAACAATAGGAATGTTAGGGGATATTCTGTTTATCTTCTCCACATATTCAGGATTGGAAACAAGATCATCCACACCGCCGCCTAACTGTACAATCCCCGCCACCTGATATTGCTGCAGCATATCAAAATGCTGGATTTCCCTATCCAGAACTCCCAGCGAATTGCACAGCAGCACTGTATACCCGGCCTTTCGTGCCGCATCCTCACATGCAACAAATACCTCTGCATAAAATGGGTTTCTTACATCAGCTACAATAATGCCTATAACTTTGCTTTTGGTGTCAGAAAGGCTCTTTGCCAACGCGTTAGGTTTAAAATTATATTTATCAATTAAATATTGAATCTTTTCCTTCTTTTCCTTCCTCACATTTGCACTGTTAGTGAGTACTCTGGATACGGTAGCAGGAGAAACCCCCGCCTCTCTTGCTATATCGTATATTGTGATTGCCTTATTTTCCATAATTCCGTGATATCTTCTCTTTCATATGTTTTGAAACCGCTTTCATATTACCTATCATAGACAATCTGCCTTTTCTTGTCAAGATATTATTATACCGAATCACTAAAATTCGGTTTTAATTATCTTTTTCTTTTACTGCTCACCAATCCGCTCCATTCTCCCGAAGCGCAGTCCACACCTTCTGTTCCTCTTCGGTAGCCTGCCTTAGTCCTGTCAGAAGATCGCCCTCATACACTGTATACAGATCTATCGCATCAGAAGCATATGTTGAATTGCCGCTATGCTCTGAAATCCACTGACTGTTCTTTTCATCATAAATTCCTCTTACTTCCTTACCCTGAAAGTACATTTCAAATCCATAGGGCGGCTCCCACGTCCAGGTCAGACCAAATTTGCGATAAGGCTCTAAGACTTCATCATACTGTGCCATTACCTGCAAGCGGAGCTCATTGTCCAATCCAGTGTAGTAAGACTCAATGGAAACCTTAAGTTTCTCCGAGCTTATCTCCGATGCAATCCGCCCGGTTTCCTCCTCTATAAGCTCTACCATCAGCTGCTCATCCGCCAACTCTTCATGAGTTCTTTCCTGAATAAAGGTATGCAAAGCCTCCTCCGATTTAAGGCGGGCATCTCTGTATTGAGCGGTAGTAAGCTCCTTTGGCTTAAGAATCGTCATCGTTACCACATATTCCAGAGTTGCATTCTCTTCCGGCTCCGAAAAACCCGATACAGTAAATCCGCTAAATTGCCTGGTCTGCCATTTTTCCGCCGTCAAAGGCTCTAACACCTCACCAAAGTACCGGATAAACTCCCATAAGACTTCATCCTCTTTATCAGAAGACTCAATTGCCCAGTCCGTGTTTGAAAACTCTTTTAACAAATCCCTGTATTCCCACGTATCTGTCATTTTCCAAAGCTTTTCCTGATATTCAGAAACCGTCATGGACTCATAACCATCCAGCCATACCGCCGCCAGCATCTCCCCTTCCTCTTCCGTATATAGGCCATCAAGGGCAGCCTTCAGATATTTCCCCCGCTCACTTGTCCCTGCGTAGGTTGCAAAGCATACAAATACTGCCACAATTAATACCCCAGCAACAGCGATTACCGGAAAGGAAGGTTTTCTAATCTTCATAACCGCTTTAATACGCTGCTCTATTGCATTTTTACTAAAGCTGTTGCATAGCGGCAGTAATCCGCTCTTTTTTTCCTCCATGCTGATCAATGTGCGGGCATAATCGCCTTTTGCGCTCTCTCCAAAATGACGAACCACTGCCTCATCACAGGACAGCTCCAGATCACGGTTAAACAACACATACAATAGCCACACAGCGGGATTAAACCAATGAATGCAAAGAATACAGGTTAGGATCAGCTTTGTCAATGCATCAAACCTTTTAATATGCACAAATTCATGCTCCAACACAAAGTAAAGCCTTTCCCCGTCACTTAAGTCGATATTCCCCGGCATCAAAATCACCGGACGTATAATGCCGTAGGATAAAGGAGCACAGACACATCCTGACCTGCGTACATAAATCAAGCGTCTGAGAGGATGTGTATCCAGCCATTCCGATACAATCCTTTCATCTACAGGAAGAGACTCTCGAAATTTTCTGCGGCATCTGATATAAGCAAAAACAAAATATCCTCCACACAGCATCATCCCTGCAAAATAGCAAATTGGCCAGATTTGACTGGCTTTTCTTTTCCCGGCAATCTTATTCAATTTCAACGTATCCACAGCTTCTTCCACTACTTCAAAGTCCGATTCCGCTTTTTCACTCCCATTATTTATGGAAGTATTTACAACGCTGCTGTTACGAAGCGCCTGCTCTCTTTCTCCACTATTCCATGCATCTGCCATCCCCACATATTGATCCGGCAACAATGTATATATACTTAACCCGGAGGTGACTGAAAATGGAACCGCCAGGCGAAACAGTGCAATCACCCAGAGGAAAAGAAAGGCCTTTTTAGGCAGTCTGTTAAGAAGAAGCGCACGGATCAGCGTTACAATTAAAATGATTACCCCGCCGGTAATACTCATTTGAAGCAATCCCATTTTCACAATATCTATCTGCAATAAGTCCATCCTCTTCACCTCATTCCAGCTCATCCACAAGCCTTTTAAGTCTGTCGATCTCATCTCTGGACAGCTTCTTCCTGCCAAGCAGGGCTGCAAACAGCTTGTCTGTCGAACCGTCATAAATCTTGTTAATCAATTCCTCTGTCTCTGCCTCCTGCACCTGTTCCTTGGGAATAAGTGCATGACACATAAAGTTAGGCTCGGAACGCAGGATAGCTCCCTTTTTCATACAACGCTTAATCAACGTATAAGTGGTATTAATATTCCATCCCACCTGCACACTTAGCACCTCGGCTATATGGCGGGCCGTACAGTCTCCCTCTTTCCAGAGAATATCCATTACCTTAAGCTCAGAGTCAAATAACTTTATATCCATAATTAAAATCCTCCATAAGACTGCAGTAGTATTTTCTATATACTACTACAGTCTTATGGAGGTGTCAATATATTTTATTGTCCTAAAAAAGCCAAATTAAATTTTTCACTGCCGTAAATTATGTTATAATGACCATGAACAGGCAGCAAACAGTGATCAGAAACGGGAGCTTTTTATAATGGCACAATTTACAAAAAAGGCAATTATTTCTACTTTTCTACAGTTACTAAACGAACATTCTCTTGATAAAATTACAGTAAAGGATATAGTAGAAAAATGCGGAATCAACCGCAATACCTTCTACTACTATTATAAGGATATTTATGATCTGATAGAGGATATATTCCGCATTGAAATACAGGCTATGCACGAGAGCTCTTCCGGCCAAATCTTCTTTCGGGATGATTTACGGAAAGGGGTAAGCCTTATTTTGGATAATAAAGCTGCCTTTGCACATCTTTATCATTCCAAAAGCAAGGAGGTCATTGAAAGGTATCTTGATAACGTATCCGAAAGCTTTGCGAAAAGATTTGTGGAACAAAAGGCCTCAGAGCTTTCTATTGAGGATGAAAATGATATCCGTTTCGTCTATGAATGGTATCGTTTCGCCATATCCGGTGTTATTATCAAATGGATACAAACAGCTAACGCTTCCGATCCCGAGACCTTTATTCGTAAGGTTGCCGATTTATATGAAAACACTATTACGGAAGCCTTATTAAGTACCCAGAAAAGCAAATTAAATACGCCTGAGTAAGCATACATTCTATCAGACACTTTTTTAAAAATGTCTGATTTTCAGCCAATTTTACCGCATTGTCCAATTTTTGGACAATGCGCTTTTTTTGTCTGTTTCCAAGGCTTATTTCATTTCCTATACTAAATTTAAATATAGAAAGGAAGGTGCCGAATATGAGAAATCTTCGGAAAATTAAAATTATCTATAGTGCACTGGCAGCTATTTTCATTCTCCTGGGTATTTGCATGGTTATGAAACCCGGACTGTCCCTTACCATTATATGCCGGCTGGCAGGTGTACTTTTTGTCATTTACGGTATTGTTAAAATCGGGGGCTACTTTTCCAAAGATATTTATGAACTGGCTTTTCAATTTGATTTTGCCATGGGGTTATTTTCCCTTGCCATCGGATGCGCCCTGATCTTTTTTGTTGACGGTATCCTCCTATTTTTCCCTACCTTTATGGGAGTTGTGATCTTAATTGATGCCGTTTTCAAAATACAAACCTCTCTGGATGCGAAACGCTTTGGCCTGCAGAAATGGTGGCTCATACTGCTTCTGGCAGTTCTGGCCGGTATTGCCGGATTTTTGTTGATTATTTATCCTCAAAGAACATCCCAGCTCATTATTATGTTTGTGGGGCTTAATCTTATCATAGACGGTCTTCTTAATCTTTGGATTGTTATTTATACCGTAAAGATCATGCGGCAAATTGATGACAGTCCATACGAAAGCATACTGTAAGCAAAAAAATGTTTTACACTAAGGAGGAAAAGAAAATGGGTAATATGACACACGCAGCAGGAAGAGCCGCTTTTAGCAAGGCTGTTGACATTGCACTGAACAATAAGGATCAGGATTGGGAGCAAGAGGTTTCAAGGCTTATGAATTTAATGCAGAAATACATGAGCGGAGAAAAATTAAATATTGATTATGACAAAGCGAAATCCATGATCTGTAACAAAAATACTACCTTAAACCACTATATTAACAGGATCTTAGCGGAAATTGATCCCCATGTACTGAAAACCTCCGCATTAAATCTTGGGTTTGAAGCTTTTTTCCATGGTACCAAAACCATCAGAAAAATGCGCGAAATTCATAACTGCAATATACCATGGCTGATTTTAATGGATCCTACCAGCGCCTGCAATCTGCACTGCACCGGCTGCTGGGCTGCCGAATACGGGAACCGTCTCAACCTGACCTTTGAGGAAATGGACAAAGTTATCACTCAGGGGAAAGAGCTTGGCATTTATTTTTATATGTATACCGGCGGTGAACCTCTTGTAAGAAAGTCAGATATTATAAAGCTCTGCGAAAAGCACAATGACTGCGCTTTCCTTGCCTATACCAACGGAACTCTTGTTGATGACGCATTTTGCCGGGAAATGGCCAGAGTAGGAAACATTTATCTCGCCATTAGCCTGGAGGGCTTTGAAAATGTAAATGACCTGCGCCGTGGTGAAGGGGTTTTTAACAAGGTTATGCATGCTATGGATTTACTTAAAGAGCATGGGCTGATTTTTGGGGCCTCTATCTGTTACACCTCTAAAAATATTGAAGCTATTACCAGCGATGAATTTATTGATCTGATCATTGAAAAAGGCTGCCGCTATGCACTGTATTTTCATTATATGCCTGTTGGCAATGATGCAGCCACAGACCTTCTTCCCACTATGGAGCAGCGGGTCTATATGCGAAGCAGGGTCCGGGAGATCAGAAATATGACAAACGGCAAGGGAATTTTTACTATGGACTTCCAGAACGACGGTGAATTTGTAGGCGGCTGCATTGCCGGCGGAAGAAATTATTTCCATATCAATGCAAACGGTGATGCCGAGCCCTGTGTGTTCATTCACTATTCAGGCGCCAATATCAGAACCCACTCCCTGCTTGAAATATTAAAGCAGCCTTTGTTTATGGCTTACAGAGATAATCAGCCTTTCAATGACAATCACCTGCGCCCCTGTCCTATGCTGGAAAATCCTGAGATACTGGAACGTATGGTACAGGAAACCGGAGCCAAATCCACTGATCTGCAGTCGCCCGAATCCGTTCAGCACTTATGTGAAAAATGCCATGCCTATGCAGAAGAATGGGCTCCCTATGCAGAAAAGCTCTGGCAGGAGACCCCGCAAAGAAAACACAGCTATGAAAACTATAAACAAAAATAATTTTGCTCTTTGATAATTTACATCATCCCCGCCAGCACTACACTGGCAATAATTCCTGCCAGGGTGGAAATCAGCGCCCCGGTAAGTGTATATCTGGTTTTGGTTACCTTTGCCGCCAAAAAATATACACTCATAGTATAAAAAATGGTCTCGGTACAGCTCATCATGATTGAAGTGATAAGCCCAATCATAGAGTCTGTACCGTAATTTTTAAAAATATCCAATACCAGCCCAGTCGCCGCAGAGGATGAAAACATCTTAATAAACGCAAGCGGCACCAGCTCTGCCGGAAACCCTGCCTTTTCACTTAAGGGCCGTACCAGATTTCCAAGAAAAGTTAAAAAACCGGAAGCACGCAGTATGCCCACTGCTGTCATAAGAGCAATCAAGGTAGGCATGATTCCAACTACTGTTTTTAACCCATCTTTGGCGCCCCTTACGAAATCTTCATATACATTAGTCTTATTAACCACGCCATAGGCTATTATATAGAAGATGATTACCGGTATGATAATGTTGGAAATATTGGATAAAACAGAAGCCATATATTGTGTCCTGTGCTTTTTGCATCTTCTACAATATATGGCTCCTTGATTTAAAGTATTCTAATTCTCTTTTCCCACATAGTCCATAAGCTCTGACTCTTCCATATGCAGCCTTCGGGCCGCTTCCGCAAATGTAATAAATCCATCATGAATTAATTCTCTGTATGTTTCGATTCTTCCTTGAGAAATTCCCTTATTTAATATCGTCTTAGCTTCATATTCAAGCACCTTTCCTCCCATAACTGACTTCACTCCTTCCCTTATCCTGCTATAATTTCTTGCAATATGCTCCAATACCTTATTTGACATATCAACAATAGTGCATTTAGTATATTCATCAATTTCACCCGTTCTACATAACTCTTCAAGCTGTTCCCTTATGGCCCTATAATCTTCCATAAGATTGTTCACCTGAGTATCATCCTCATTATACTCTTGAAATTGACCTTCATATGAGAAAATATGAAAAGGAATTAACAGTAAAAGTTTCTTTTCAAATATCTCTTTAATTGTATATGTTTGAGACTTCATTACCAAAATATCATATTGAATGACTCTGCCGGATACCACAATTTTTGTCTTCATTCTGTCCGGTACAGATACAGTACTCCTTAAAAACAAAACCGCAGAATACGGAAAATTTACTGTAAGTATATTATCATATATCTTACCTCTATCCAACGCAATCTGTGAATCATACTCAAACATTCTCACCAACATGCTGTTATCCGGACTACTTTGACATTCCCAATGATATAACTTCAATTCTTCACCCTGTATCCCAAAACAGGTATCTGTAATACGCTTTTGCTCATCTCCATCCTGCTGATTCAGGAAATGCTCATTGGGATACAAATAAATTTCTTCATTTCCTATATATTGCTCATGAAACACTTCATTAATCATTGGTAACAGTAATTTAACACAATCATTTACCAAAGTTCTAAAAACATCATCGTACGGTGCCCCGACTATACCTTTTTCCTTCTCCACCTTTCTCCTTACTGACACAGAAATCTAAAGCATAATCTTCTGCTATAATTATACTCTCTTTTCCTGTATCTATCAATTGTTTATCAAAATAATCTGATTGAAATTTCGGCGATTTTGCCGTGCTGAATACATGCACCAGAATTTATTAATCATAAAATTAGATACATCAGATATTTTAACTATAACCGCCTTTCACTGAAAAGACAAATTAAAAAATTATAAACTATTGACATTTTCCATTACACCATCTCATACATAAGCGCATTACAAATTGCTGCTGCCACATTACTGCCGCCCTTTCTTCCCTTTGCCACAATATATGGCACTTCACACTGCATAATCAGTTCCTTGGCTGCCACTACATTAACAAAGCCTACCGGGACACCAATAATTCCCTCCGGTCTGATCCTGCCCTGTTCCATTAATTCATAGAGACGGACTAGAGCCGTAGGGGCATTTCCAATTGCAAAGATCAACCGCTTTTGAAGCTTTGACGCCTTGTCCATGCTGGCAACCGCACGGGTTGTCTGATTTTCCCTGGCTATGACGGCCACATCTTCATCGCTCATAAAGCAATATACTTCACCACCATATTTCTCCAGTCGCTTTTTGTTAATTCCGGCCTTAGCCATTTGCGTATCGGTAACAATACAGGCTCCGTTTAAGATAGCCTGCTGAAATCTGCTTACCGCATCATAGGAAAAGCAAAGATTTTCCACATAATCAAAATCTGCTGTGGTATGAATTACTCTCTTAATAATTGGTGCCTGCAGGGGATCAAGCTCCGTATTTCCAAGCTCCTGCGTAATAATCTCAAAGCTTCTTTTTTCTATTTCCGCAGGGAGTACCTGTTGAAACATCATTTTATTACCTTCTTTCATAATTAACACCTCTTCCAATCAATTCATAAATCTTCTCCATATCAATACTTTCCCGCAGAATATCCGCCAGCTTGTCAAACTGCTTCTCTCGGTATTCCTCATAAGAAACCATATTACCGCTATGATACGGTATACCTTTTCTTTCACACAGCATACGGACAAATGCTGACCGAAACTCCTCCTCATCAAAAATACCATGAAGGTAGCTTCCTAAAGTATTTTCCGAATAACCGCCATCCCTTTTACCCGGCAGTTCCAGTAGAAAATGCTCTTCCGATTTCCATACGGATTTCCCCATATGGATTTCGTATCCGCTTACCTTTTGGCCCGAAAGAGCCTTGAAGGCACCTGTCAGCTCTCCGGTTCTGCCCTCCACTCTGGTTCTTACCTTTTCCGACTCAAAGCAGGTGTTCATGGGAAGAAGTCCCATTCCCCGAATGCTGCCAGATCCCTCTATTTCCTCTTTATCCTCAATGGTTTCACCAAGCATCTGATAGCCGCCGCAGATGCCGAAAATAACGGCTCCTGTACCGGCAAGACGCAGGATCGCTCCTTCCAATCCACTTTCCCGCAGAAAACGTATATCATTTATAGTATTTTTAGTTCCGGGCAAAATAACCGCATCAGGATTACCCAGCTCCGATACCCTTGACACATATCTTACCGTCACATCAGGCTCTAAGGCAAATGCCTGAAAATCGGTGAAGTTGGAAATTTTAGGAAGCCGGATAACCGCAATATCCACATTTTCTCCCTTTTCCTTTCTTTCAAGGCTTGTAGAAAGTGAGTCCTCATCCTCAATATCAATATCCATATAAGGAATTACTCCAAGTACTTCCTTGCCGCACCTTTCGGTAAGCATGGATAAACCAGGCTCCAAAATTTTTCTGTCTCCCCTGAATTTGTTAATCAAAAGCCCCTTAATCCTGTCCTGCTCTTCCTGCTCCAAAAGCATCACCGTGCCGATCAGTTGTGCAAACACACCGCCTCTGTCAATATCCCCCACAAGCAAAACCGGTGCATCCGCAATACGGGCCATTCCCATATTTACAATATCATTTTCCTTCAAATTAATTTCTGCAGGGCTTCCGGCCCCTTCTATGACAATAATGTCATATTCTGCCGCCAACTGCTCATAAGCCTTTCGAATAACCGGAATGTAATCCTTCTTCTTTTTAAAATAATCCATGGCTCTCATATTGCCCATCACTTCCCCGTTTACAATCACCTGAGAGCCCATGTCCGTGGTAGGCTTTAATAAAATAGGATTCATTCTTACATCAGGCTCCACTCCGCAGGCAAGGGCCTGCACCACCTGCGCCCTTCCCATTTCCAGATTGTCCCTGGTAATATAAGAATTAAGCGCCATATTTTGTGATTTAAAGGGAGCCACCTTGTAGCCATCCTGCTTAAAAATTCTGCAAAGTCCTGCCGCAACCAGACTTTTTCCGGCATTCGACATGGTTCCCTGTATCATAATTGATTTTGCCATTTCCAAGACATTCCTTTCCAAGCCAAAACTCATACTGCAGACCTTTCAAATCTTAAACTCTCATGCTGCAGGCTCTCCACCTGCAAATCAGCTCCCTGTTTTCTTCATGGGGTCTGACTGCAATCCGATAAAATTCCTCCGACAGATTTCGATAGTTTTCACAGCTTCTGATTAAAATTCCCTGCTTCAACAATACTTCTTTAAGTCCTATCCCGGCCTTAAAAAAGATATAATTTGCCTCTGAGGGATATATTTTATCTGTAAGTTGGCATGAAAGCTCTCTGACCAGATAGTCCCGTTCTATCTCAATAATTTCCCTTGCTCTCTTCACATAGTCCTCTTCCTCACAGGCTGCGCACCCTGCCAGCTGTGCCGGCAGCGATACGCTCCATGGCTGCATACAGCCTTTTACCCTCCCGGAAAGCTCTCTGTTCGACGTCATCAGATATCCCAGGCGCAGTCCCGGCATTGCATACAGCTTCGTAAAAGCGCGGCAAATCACCAGATTAGGAAATTCCTTTAAATAATGCTTCATGGTAAGCTCCTTTTCCCTTCGAAGAAAGGGAAGAAAGCACTCATCCAAACACAAAACGGTTTCCGTCTGCCTGCACCTTTCGGCAATGCTGTAAAGAAGCTCCCGCTCTATCACTGTGCCGGTTGGATTTCCCGGATTGCACACAAAGAGAATATCCGTATCCTTTTGGATTTTTTCCAAAATTTCATGTCCAAGGCGGAAATCTTCCTCCTCTTTTAAATACAAAAACTCCGGTATCCCTCCTGCTGCCAGAAGCGCCCTTTCATATTCCAAAAAAGCGGGAACCGGTATCAATCCCTTTTTCGGCCTGATTGCGTAACACAAAGCATAAAGAAGCTCCGCAGCGCCGTTCCCCGGCACAATCCAGTCTGCAGGCACTTCTTCCTTTTGAGCCAGTTTCCCACACAGCTCTTCACATTGACAATCCGGGTAGTGCACAGAAAGCTCAGCCCCTTTTTTAGCCGCTTCCATGCAGCGCTTCGGCATTCCCAGGGGATTTATATTCACGGAAAAATCATACTCCACCTTATTTCTGTATATATCGCCTCCATGAAGCTGCTCCATTTGTTCTCCTTCCCAACCAATTGTGGCGTAACAGGATTTGAACGGAATATATTGTCTGAAGATTCATCAAATTCCGAAATCCCGCAATTACCTGCAATTCATATATACGCCGATTACTGCAAGCACCGCCACTCCCGTCACAAACACTAAAAGTCCTGTAAGATACATCAGCCGATTGACCCGCCTGATATCCTCCGGCTCTATCTCCCTGACCGGATCACCGATATATGGCTTTTTCTTCAGCACACCAAAATACCACGCATCCCCTGCCAGCCTGACACCCAGCGCCCCTGCACAGGCCGCTTCCGTCTGTGCGGAATTGGGACTTGCATGGTTGTATCTGTCCCTGCCAAAAATACGGAATGCATTTTTTCCGTCCAATCCAAGCAATAAAGCCGACACAATCATATATAATGCGGAAATCCTTGCAGGGATATAATTGCAAATATCATCCAGCCTTGCCGCCGCCGTTCCCAGATAACAATACCTGTCGTTTTTGTATCCAATCATGGAATCCATGGTATTCACAGTCTTGTAAAACACCCCTCCGGGCACACCGAAAATCAACATAAAAATCATCGGAGCAATCACCCCATCAGAGGTATTTTCCGCAACCGTCTCCACTGCCGCCCTTGTAATTCCCTTTTCATCCAGCCTGTCCGTATCACGTCCCACAATCATGGAAACAGCATATCTTGCTCCCTCCACATCCTGCCTGACCAGATGCTTATATACCCTCATGCTTTCCACTTTCAATGACTTTTGAGCCAGCATTTGATAGCACAAAAGGATTTCCAATCCGACCCTGAGAGCGGGATGTATTTTTCCTGCTCCATATAACAGCAAAATACAGCACCCCATCGTAAAAGTAAGCACCATGGCTGCCAGCAGCACACCGCATAACTTTTTTTTTCTCTTGTCAGCCTCTTTGTCCTGTGCCGGCTTAAAAATACGGCATATCAGCTTTTCGGTATATTCAATTACTTTTCCTATTCCCCGTACCGGATGCCACCAAAACTGAGGATCTCCCAACAAAAGATCCAGAAGATACCCTGCACACAGCACAAGAATCCTTTCCCACATACCATTCCTCCATGACGGGCATTTCGCCATGCCTGCCATACACCTGCAATGCCTGATTTCAGGCTTCCGTTACACCCTCCTGATGTTTCGGAAAACAAATCCGTCCTGCTTTATATTTCCTTCTGTTTCAGCCGCAAAGCCTTCGCCGTTTTTTGCCTGCCAGTCATAATAGCTTTGGTGAGGCGAGGAATAGCGGTCCAACAGAGACATAATCGTTCCTCCATGCACTACCAATACCAACAATTCTTCCTTTCCTTCCTTTTGATGCTGTTCCATGACCTTCTTAAATCCCTCTATGCACCTTTTTTGAAAGGAAGCCAAATCCTCTCCTCCCGGAAATCCCGCTTTCCCGCCGGAGTCGATAAATCGCTGAAAATCAATGTTTCCGTCAAGATCCTGATAATTCAAATATTCAAACTCCCCAAAATTACATTCTCTAAGCTCAGGGATCTCAATCTGCCTGCTTTTGGGAAAAAGAATTTCACCACTTTGCCGGCAACGCAGCATGGGGCTTACAAAAATATGCTCCGGCTCCTTCATGCGGCTTGCTTCCTGATCCTCCCAAAGAAACCTTTCCTCCCGCAGCGCCTTTGCCCTTTGTAAAAGCTCTTCCTTCCCTTCCGAAATCAGCCCTTCATCTGTGCTTCCCACATACCGGTGCTGCCTGTTTCCTTTCGTCATTCCATGCCTTACAAGAAGTATTTTCATTTTATTCTCACTCCTATTCCGCATACTACGCGGATAACCTGATTTGCCCTTTTGGCAAGGTATCCTGCCACTCTTCCTACCTGCTCCCGGTAAAGGCGCTCTTCCGGTTCCATAGGTACCAGCCCGTATCCCACCTCATCACAGATTATAATCAGCTTTTCATCCTCCACCAAAAGCCCTTCCGCTTCCTTTAAAGGCTCCAGTCCCTGCTGGAGCTGTTTCCTGATCTTCTGATGATAATGATTGATGACCATATAGCCTTCCCCAAAATGCTCCCTGACATAATCCTCTTTTCCCTGATAAGCTCCGCCTATTACCAAAATCATTTTCTATCTGTCCGCCTTTCCAAGCTCTGCTTAAAGACTCTCAGCCCATTAAAAGCTTTTCCGTCAAAATCACCGCAATTAACATCATCAGCTCACATACCTGCAAAAAATATCCCGCCATATCTCCTGTAACTCCGCCAAATACCTTGTAGCACATATTCCGGTAATACCAGTACGCAAGAAGTGCCGCTAATATACAGGCACCTCCATAAACAGGATTAATTATACAAAGAACAATCGAACAGATCAAAAATTCCACTGGAAAAATAACGTTGTTAATCCACTTTTCCTTTTGCTTTGCGGCATCCGCAAATGCCGCTGCCGTACCGTCCTTTTTGGCCTTCTTTAAGGATACAACAGAATAACCGCTTAGAATCCTTTCATAAACATAACCGGCTGCCATGACCGCAAGCCCCTCTATTGTGATTTCATAATACAAGCCGAAGGTTACCAGAAGATACACCATTGCATAAATCACTGCAAACGCTCCCGTATGAGGGTCCTTTAAAATTTTCAGCTTTTCCTCCATGGGCTTAAAAGAGCTTTTGGCATCCACCGTGTCAAGAAAACCGTCCATGTGAATGCCTCCGCTTATCAGTATCGGAAGAACTGTCATAAAGGCGGCCATCATAACCCTGCTTACCGAAAGGGCATTCAACAGGTAATAACACCCCAGCTCACAAAGCCCGATCACCACTCCCACCAAGGGGAAAAAGCACAGGCTGTAGCGCATATTTTTCTCACTCCACTCCACCTTGGGCATGGGAATTCTGGAGTACATGGAAAATGCAATTATGATTGATCTTCGCATAGCTTTTCTCCCTTCACCCAGACGGGTATGGTGTAAACTACCTCCACTACCCCTTCCGCCTTTTGTGCAAGACAACGATTAATATTCCCCAAAAGCTCAAGATATAGCTGGGTTTCCTGCTCATACCTTCTTCCATCGGAAAACACCTCATTGGTCACCACAACCAGACATCCTGCCCGCCTGGACAACTCCAACACAGGCCGCAAAATTGCCTCCTGCAGCTGCTCACAGACTTCTCCGCCCCGGCTCTTTATCCTGCCCTCTTCAAGATACATTTCATTGGCAAGAAGATTAGACATGCATTCAAGCAGCACCACATCCTTCTTTTCCACAGAAAGCCTTTCTATCCCCGTATAGCATTCCCGGGTAAGAAATCCCTTTCCCTGACGCATACTGCGGTGGCGCTTAATCCTTTGCCTGCATTCCTCATCCTGCGGATACATTGCTGCCGCATAATAAAGCTTCCCACTGTCAAAATACTCCTTACGTATATGCACCGCCAGCTTTTCCGCATATTCAGATTTTCCGCTTCCGCTTCCGCCCGTAATCACATACAGCATTTTCCTAGATATTCCTTTCATAGGCTCCGATCTGATGTTCCTCAAAACTTCCCATATTTTGATACACGCTGACTGCCATGTCAAGCAGCGGGAAAAGCGTCATGGCTCCCGTTCCTTCTCCCAGATGCATCCTTCCGTGAATAACCGCCTCAGCACGAAGCTCCTTCAGCGCTTTCTCTGCTGCTCTTTCGCTGGATAGGTGAGAGGCAAACAGATAGTCCCGTACTCTCCCATCCATTCGGTCTGCTGCAAGTGCTGCAATCACGGAAATAACGCCGTCCGCCACAATAGGCACCCCATATTCCGCAGCCCCTAAGAAAAGGCCGGTCATGCCCGCGATCTCATAGCTTCCCGCCTGGGCAAGAATCTCCATGGGAGACAATTCCCCTTCTGCAGTAAGCGCCATCACCCGGTCAACTGCCATTTGGACGACCTGCTTCTTCCGCCCAAAGCCCTCATCAGAAAGCCCTGCGCCACGTCCGGTTACCTCTCCGATAGACAGCTGCAAAAACAACGCCGCAAGCACACTGGTGGGAGTCGTGTTTCCTATTCCCATCTCTCCGGTGGCAAGAATGCGGTATCCCCTTCCTGTAAGCTCCCGGACAATATCCTTTCCCACATTCACAGCCCGGATACATTGATCCATTGTCATGGCAGGTTCCCTTGCAATATTTCCACACCCGGCTGCCACCTTTCTGTCAATGACAGCCTCCAAAACCAGATTTTTCTCCTGATAGCAGGGCGTATTCATTCCAATATCCACGGTGTACACATCCACTTTCGCCTGTCTTGCCATGAAATTAACGGTAGAACATCCCCTGGCAAAGTTTTCCGCTACAATCCTTGTCACCCCGCTGTCTGTCTGGGTTACACCTTCCTGCACCACACCATGATCCCCGCACATTATCACCAGCGCTCTTTTTTCAATTTCAGGCGGCAGCGGTGTTTTCGCAATACTGCACAGCTTAACTACGTGCTGCTCCAAAAGCCCCAATCCGTCAATGGGCTTGGCGATTCCATCCCAGTGCTGCCGGGCTTTTCTGCCTGCCTGATAGTAAAGGCAGGTTTCTAAAAATTCATATATCATCTGCGGGTTGCTGTAGTAATAAAAGTGGGGAAAGCCTGCTGCCAAACGCTCAGTATGTACCATACAGGAATAATTTTGGCCTCCCATAGGCTTCCTGGCCTGAAAATCCTCTCCGTTTTTTGTGCATTCCCAATAGTGAAACTCATGTCCCTTTATACTTTGTCCTGCGCCACCCAGCACGCCGCCTGTTTTACTGCAGGCGCTGATATATCCGAAACGGCACAGCCTGCCTGTGCGATAAGCCCTTCCCGGAAGAACTCCCGCCATGGCCCTGACAGCTCCCTTTTCGTCCTCCAACTCTCTTTGCAGATACAGAAAACCGCCGCATTCCGCCAATGTAGGCAGTCCGTTCTGGCATTTGGTTCGAATGTCCTGACGCATGGATGCTGCCGCCTCCAGCTTGTCAGCATAGAGTTCCGGGTATCCACCTCCTAATAGCATACCGTCAATCTCCCGGGGCAGCCTTTCATCATGAAGGGGAGAAAAGTACACCAGCTCCGCTCCCATCTCCTGAAGCAGCTCCAGATTTTCGGTATAATAAAAGGAAAAAGCTTCATCTCTGGCCACAGCAATCCGCACCTTCTCCTTCAGCACGGGAATTTGAGGCTTTTCCCCTGACAACTGGGATGCTCCTCCGGCAAGCTCTAAAATTCCTTCTATATCTACCGTCTGTTCCAACGCATCGGCTGTCTGCTTAAGCCACCCTTCAAAGGCATCCATCTCCTCCGGGGACTGTAATCCTAAATGCCTGGAGGGCACATGAAGCCCAGGCAGATCGGGCAGATAACCAAACACCAAAAGGCCGCATTCCCTTTCAATCAGCTCCTTTAACCGGGAATAATATCCTGCCGATACCCTGTTCAAAATCACACCCTGAATCCCACTGTCCGCCCGATATTCCGCAATGCCTTTAATCAGCGCCGCCAGCGAAACACTGGCACCCTTTCCGTCCACAATCAAAACTGCCGGGGTTTTTGTTACCTTCCCGATCTCATAGGTGCTTCCCTGCTCCGACTGACCGCCCAGACCGTCATAATATCCCATAACACCCTCCAGTACAGTAATATCCGCACCCTCGGACCTTTTTTTCAAAAGATAACGGGTAGTCTCCTGATCTGTAAAAAAGGTGTCAATATTTCCGGCACAGATTCCCAGAACCTTTCTGTGAAACATGGGATCAATATAGTCGGGACCGCACTTTAAGGATGCAACCTTTTTGCTCCGCCTTTTTAGCGCCTCAATCATTCCGCAGGTAATCAGGGTTTTGCCACTGCCGCTTTTAGGCGCCGTAAACAGAATTCTGTCATTCATCTATCCAGCTTCGTTCCTTTCTTCCTCTATTCCTGCACAGGCTTTGCTCCTCCAAAGCTTACAATATAAACAGGATTTTCACCTTTCATCATATGATATCCCCCAAGAACCTGACAGGCAGACAGGGATACCTGCATAATATCCATTTCCCGGTATTCGGGATATTCCTTCCGAATCCCGGAAAGCTCTGCCAGCGTTTCCAATGTGATCGCATTTAACACAAAGCGCACATGGGGATTCTTTTCTCTTGCCTCTTTAATAATTTCTGCCAGATGACCGCCGCTTCCTCCTATAAAGACATGCGTCGGCGCAGGCAGCCGGTACAGACATTCCGGTGCCGTTCCCTCCACAATTTCCAAGTTCTCTGCCCGGAATTTTCTTCTGTTTTCATAAAGCAGCTCTATCGCTTCGGGATTTCTTTCAATGGCAAACACCCTTCCCTCCCGGCATAAGAGCGCCACCTCCACCGATACGGAGCCCGTTCCCGCTCCCACATCATACACCACGCTATCCTTCGAAAGCTCCAATGCGGAAAGGGACAACGTGCGCACACCCCGTTTGGTCATGGGCACCTTTCCCCGGACAAATGCTTCATCCGCAATGCCGGGAACCGGTCTATGCTCTCTTTTATGATCATATTCCATATAAAGCACGCTAAGCGCATCAAAGCTCTTATCTGCAAGCTCCCCTGGGGACCCTGTTAAGATTCTTTCCTCAGGGTAGGAAAGCCTCTCTCCTACCGTCAATCTTACATCCTCCATGCCAAAGTCCAAAAGCGCTTTACATATCCCGGAAACCTCTCCGCCTTCCCAAGAGGATTTCCCCAAAAGTGCACAGACCTTTCCCTCTTCCAGTAAAATGGAAATTAAGTTCCGTTCCTGTCCATGACAGCTTACCAAAGGCACCTGATCCCAGGGCACTCCTATTTTATTTAACAAATAGACAGGGGAAGAAATTCCGCAAACCGGAATAACCTCATAGTCGGAAAGAAGCTCCCTGATTCCCTTTGCACCGGAATAAAACCCGATATCTCCTGAATATACCAGTGCCGCTTTCATGTAACTTTTGTTCTCGTTTAGGAAATTGGCTATTTCCTCTTTGCGGTAGGATTCAAACACAGGCTTTTGTGCGATCCTTCCACAAGCCTCCAGGATTCTGCCTGCGCCGATCATCACATCACATTCCAACAGACATTTTCTTGCCTCTGCAGTCAAAAGCTCCTCTGCACCGGGGCCTGCTCCAATCAGATAGACGGCCCGTTTCTCCCGGATACCAAAATAATTTTTAATATAATTTACAGCTTCATAAAGCTCCATCACGCTGCTATTATCTGCTCCAAAAACTGCCTGCTCCACTCCCGGACGCCTGATCACAATCACCTTCGCACCGGCCCGCATGGCCGCCTTACATTTCTCCTGATAGCCTCCTTCTTTTCCGGAATCCTTAGTAACCAGAAACCTGCAGTCTGCCTGCTTCAGCATACAGTAATTCATTTCCTCGGAAAAAGGCCCCTGCATGGCTATCAAATTCCTGCCGGAAAACCCCAGTCTGCTGCAGCTTTCTATGACAGAAGGCACCGGAAGCACCCGGACAATACACCTCTCCTGATAATCAGAAAGCCGGGTAAAATATTCAAGCTCTTTACTTCCCGTTGTAATGAATATTTTCCCTGTGCTTTCCTGTAAATAGTCTATCGCCTCATCCACATGGTCAACATACAGGATATCCTCCCCGTATGCAGCACTGCTCTTATCCTGTTTTCTGACCACTCTGATTACCGGCACCTGAAGCTCCGTGCAGGCTCCGGCAATATTCTCCGTCACCAAAGCCGCATAGGGATGGGTGGCATCAACCACCAGCTGCGGACTTATCTGTCTCAAAAAATCCTTGATCTGCTCCTTGTCCATACGCCCCACATGAACCTTTGTGCTGCCATCCTCCAAAAGAAGATCAGCTCCATATTCCGTTGCCACACACACATACAGCATAAGCTCTGTCTGTTTTAACGCCTCACATATTCTGCGGCCCTCAACGGTTCCTCCGAAAATTACAACTGTGGACATTGTACCGCCACCTGCCTTTCATAGCCTCTGGGGGTAACCATTTTCCCCATAACCTGCTTCGTCTGGGAATTACCTATGAAAACCGTGGTAAACATGTCTACCTGTGTATCCCGAAGCTTGCTAAGGCTTAAAATTTGGCAGCTCTCCCCCTGCCTTCCGATGTTTCGCACATATCCGCAGACGGTCTGCCCGCTCCTCTCCTTTAGTAAAATATCACACGCCCTTTGGAGATAATCCTTCCTCTGCCTGCTGGAAGGATTGTAGAGGCAGATCACAAAATCCGCTATAGCAGCGCCTTTTAATCTCTGCTCTATTTTTTCCCACGGGGTCAAAAGATCGCTTAAACTGATTACCGCAAAGTCATGTCCCAGCGGCGCCCCCAGCAAGGCTCCTCCTGAAAGAGCAGCCGTCACTCCGGGAATCACATGGATGTCCACCTCAGGATAATCCACCCGCAGTTCCAGAAGGATTCCCGCCATCCCATACACGCCTGCATCACCGCTGCAGATCAGGGCCGTTCTCTTTCCCTTTTCCGCCTCCTGCAATGCTATATGACAGCGCTCCTTTTCCTGCCGCATTCCTGTTGTAAGATATTCCTTATCCGGAAAAAAGGGCTTCACCAGCTCCACATATACCGTATAACCAATAATCAAATCACATTCCTGCAGCACATTCCCTGCTTCCATGGTCATCTGATCAAAGCTTCCCGGTCCAATTCCTACGATAAACAGCTCCTTCAAAATGTAATCCTTCCTTTCCCTGCTGCCAATGCCACCGTTACCCCGTCATAAATCTTTTTTCCGCACAGCAGTTTCCCGCCGGAAGCTGCCACTGCGCTTCTCTCACACACATTTTCCACCCCGGTAATCTGCTTTACAAAGCCGGAGCCTGTAAATTCTCCTTCCTGGGCTTCCAGCTCCTTAGATGAAAAGGTCAAAAAGGGCAGTCCCTTTTCCTGACAATAAGCAAGAAGACCTTCCTCTCCGTTTTTCAGATCAATGCTTGCCACCTTACAAACAGCCTCCCCAAGAATATGGTTCTCCGAAAGGCAGCTTTCCACCGCCAGCCCAATCTTTTCCCTGGAAATATTCTTTCTGCACCCGATTCCAACCGTAACCATCTTCGGTATCAACTGCAGCGTAAGGGGAAAGGGCTGCTTGTCTATCCCGCAGGGAGAAATAAGTACCCCTGCCTGCAGCTTTTCCCTGTCTTGAGCGCAGGATTGCTCCGCAGAAAATCTTTCCTTCCCTTCCGCTTCCACGATCTGAATCTGCTCCGGCACCTCTCCTTCCGGCATAAGCCGGAAGGGAGCATCCACCAAAAGTCCAATCGTCTCTCCTTCCAAAATACGGGCAGAAATTTCCTTGGCCTTTTTCCAGTCTGTAATCACAAGGCCGTTTCGCCTGGCAAACTCATCCACCGCAAACTTCCCCTCCCTGTCGGTTGCAGTGGTAATCACCGGGACGGCTCCTAAAAGCCCCGACAGCTGCCGGGTTAATTGATTGGCTCCTCCCACATGACCGGAAAGAAGAGAAATACAAAAGCTTCCGCTTTCATCTATGACTACCACCGCCGGATCTGTAGACTTGTGACCAAGGTAAGGTGCAATGCAGCGGACGGCAATCCCCGCCGCACCGAAAAATACCAGTGCATCCTCCTTGTCAAACCACTCCCCCACACATTCCGTCAGACTCTTTTCTTCGGAAATATCAGGAAGGCTTCTGCACTTTACCTTACAGACAATCTCATCTGCCGGATTGCTCTTTAGCCACAGCCCGGCAGTTCTATTCATAAGCTCGCAGGCACGCCTGCTGCATGCAATAAAAAGCAGCCTCATATGATTCAATCTTTTCCCTTTCGGTATTCTGTGGTAAAGGCCGGATCATACAGCTTAGATTTCTCATAATCACCGGAAAGCACCTTCCCCACTACAATCAGCGCCGTCTTTTGTATATCCGCCTGCCTCATGGCTTCGGGAAGCTCTCCTAAAGTGGTTCTAAGAATCCTTTCATCCGGCCAGGTAGCCTTGTACACCACCGCCACCGGCGTATCCGGCCCATATCCGCCTGCCGTCAGATCTTCCTGAACCTTTTTTGCCAAAGCAGATGACAAAAACAAAACCATGGTAGCACCGTGAGACGCCAGCTCCTTAAGGGACTCTCCTTCCGGCACCGGAGTTCTTCCCTCTGCTCTTGTAATAATAACACTCTGAGATACCCGGGGCAAAGTATACTCAATCTGAAGAGATGCCGCCGCTCCAAAAAGGGAGCTGACGCCGGGACAGATATCATAATCTATTCCCCGCTCTGCAAGTCCGTCCATCTGCTCCTTAATCGCACCGTAAATTGCAGGGTCTCCTGTATGCAGACGAACGGTGGTAAATCCCTTCCTTTCCCCATCCTCCATCACATGAAGCACTTCCTCAAGGGTCATGGTCGCACTGTTATAAATAGCGCAGCCCTCCTTTGCCCACTTTAAAAGCGCCGGATTAACCAAAGAACCTGCATAAATAATCACGTCCGCCTGTTCCAGATACTGCTTTCCCCTAAGCGTAATCAAATCCTCTGCTCCGGGACCTGCCCCCACAAAATGAACCATCAGATTGCCTCCTTCATCGCCTCAAGCACTGCCTGTGCGTCCTGCGTTTGTCCTAAAAATCCATATTTTTCTGAAAACAGTATAACCCCAAACCGGAGCCTGTTTCCAGCCCTGCGGCTCATATGCTCCTGAATTTTATCGCAAAGGCTTTCCATTACCGCATCCTTAAGTCCCCACATCTCCAGTTTGCCCAGCATTTCCTCGGTGGTAATGCAGTTCATAAGCTCTCTTGCCATTTCACCGGTTCCTCCCTGCAAAACTGCATGCACCGCCATAATTTCACCTCTGCCGTCCGCAGTCTTTGAATGGGTATTCATAATACCTGCGGCAAGCTTAACCAGCTTCCCGATATTACCCACCAGAAGAAAATCCTCCATCCCGTAGGAAATCGCAAGATCAAGAGTTTCTCCGATATAATTACTGCATTTGATGCTTTGACATAGATTAAGCTTTAAATAGTTTGACACATATCCCTGCCCATAATTTCCCGGCGTTATGAGAAGACTTTTCACTCCTTGCGCCTTTAACTGGCGTATCTGCGCCTCAATGGTATCTACAATGGCCTTTTCGCTCATAGGCTCCAAGATGCCGCTGGTTCCCAGAACGGAAATCCCCCCTTCAATTCCCAACACCGGATTAAAGGTTCTTTCCGCCAATTTCCTTCCCTCCGGTATTCTTACGGTGATTAAAAGCTTTCCTCTATACTCATACGCCTTACAGATTTCTCCCACTGCCTCAAAAATCATCTGCCTTGGAACCGTGTTGATGGCGGCCTGACCGATCTGCTGCTCCAGTCCCTGTCTGGTGATCCGTCCAATGCCCTCTCCTCCGTCCAGCCAAAGCCCCGGATATTCCTGATCTGCAAAGGCAGATTGGGACACCTCCGCATCATCCGAAAGCTTTTCCACACTGACATAAATCTCTGCATGGTTTGTCACATCAGGATCGTCCCCGCTGTCCTTAATGACTATACATTCACACCTGTCACAGAAACTTTCGGATATCTTTACCGGAACAGTTACGGTAACGCCTTTTGGGGTGTGTATTTTAACGCCCTCCTGACTGACTCCCGCAATTAAAAGCGCTGCCGCCCCCTTCGCCGCAGCGGCGGCACAGGTGCCCGTAGTAATTCCGCAGCGCAGCTGCTTTTGATTTTTCATCCTGTACTGTACTTCGCCGGCGGTAAAGTAACCCAGCGAATTGGCGTAATCAAGAAGCTTTCCTTCTACATGAAATAAATTGCAGACATAATCCCCCGCAAAAATCTCTTCCGGCGTTCCAAACCGCTCCACGCCCCCTTCTCCAATGCAAAGCACCTTGTCCGAAATCTTCTGTGCAAGGTCCAGTTCATGCAGGGACATAATCACCGACAGCTTCTTTTGGGCCGTCATCTCCTGCAGAGCCTTAAGAAATTCCAACTGATATCTGATATCTAAATAAGAGGTGGGTTCGTCCAACAGAATAATTTCCGGCTCCTGACAGATCGCCCTTGCCAGCATGATGCGCTGCCGCTGGCCGTCGCTTACCTGTCCGAACTGGCGATCCTTAAGCTCCGAAATGTGAACCAACTCCATGGCCTCTTTCACAACCTGCCTGTCCTCCTCTGACAACAAACCGAAATGCCCTGTATAAGGATAACGCCCGGTTGCCACCACGTCCTCACAGGTCATCAACTCCCCATGCACCTTATCCGTAAAAACCACAGCCATCCTTTGGGACAATTCCGCCCCACTGTATCCGGCCAGCTCCTTTCCATCCAAAAAGGCAGTTCCCGCCACAAGGGAAAGCTGTCTGGCTATGCTCTTTAAAATGGTGGATTTCCCTGCTCCGTTGGGTCCGATTAAGGTCAAAATCTCTCCCTTGTTCAGCCCGAAATCCATGTCACTAATCAGGGGGATATTTTGATATCCCACAGTCATTTTTTGTGTTCGGAAATAATAATCAGCCATTTTCCCTCTCATTCTGCCGCTTTATCGGCTCTCCTTCTGCCTGCGCAGCATAATTACAATCACAATGGGCGCTCCGAATACCGCCGTCACCGTACTGATACTAAGCTCCGTAGGGGCAAACAGCGTTCTGGCAAGAAGATCACAAAAAAGACAGAAAGCACCCCCGCCAAGAAAGCAGGCAGGTATCATCAAAATAGGCTTTGCGGTCTTAAGCAGCTGCTTTACCAAATGGGGAACCGCAATCCCCACAAAGGAAACAGGCCCCGCAAAAGCAGTGATACAGGCTGCAAGAATACTGGAAAGCAGCACAATAGCAATGCGCAAAAGCTTAATATTGACTCCCATGTTATGAGCATATGCCTCACCCAGCTGATAAGCTGAAAGGGGCTTTGCCATCAGAAATACCGCTGCCGATGCAGCAAACACCACAATCGTCATGGTACTTACATTTCCCCAGGTTATCCCCGAAAAGCTCCCCTTAGACCAGTTATGAAGATTGACAATATCCGCATCCTCCGCAAAGGTTACCACAAAATCCGTAACCGCCGAGCAGATATATCCGATCATTACTCCGCTTACAATCAGCATGGACATCCGGTCCATCTTCCTTGCCATAAGAAGCACAAAGCCCATGGAAAGAAAAGCCCCTACAAAGGCCGCCAAAATAAGCGTAAAAGAATTAAGAGCAGCCGCCTGCCCGATTGAAAACACCATAACTAGCGCTACCACCAGCTTAGAGCCGGAGGATATGCCCAGCACAAAGGGACCTGCTATGGGATTATGAAAAAAGGTTTGAAGGAGATATCCACAAAGCGCCAGCGCTCCGCCAAGCACTGCCGCCGCCAGAGCTCTGGGCATGCGGATTTCACGTATAATGGTTCGTGCGGTTTCTCCCACCTCCCCGCCGCCAAAGCTTCCTATAATATCGGAAATGCTGACAGCTACGCTTCCGATGCAGATATTCAGCACAAGTAACACTGTCAGCAATACCGCCAATATAATAAAAGCAGCAAGGTATCTTATTCCAGGCGGTACAGATACTGCATGTTCTCTTCTTCTCCCATTAACATCAGATGAATGTCGCTGATCATCCTTCCGATGGACATGGATTCCTGATACAGATTTTTTGTGGTACAAAAGACCTCTCCTTTCTGTACGGCATTAAAATCCTTAAGCAGACTGCTTTTTGCAAGAAGCTTCTCCAGGCTTTCCACCTCTCCGTCTATGCTGCTGTTGTAAATTAAATAGTCAGCTTCCCTGGCAGAAGCATAAAACTCCTCCATCTGCATGGTCATGGATGTGGAATGACTGTCATCACTGCCTAAATCATCAAAAATATATCTGCCGCCTGCAAGCTCAATCATCTTCGGTATATAATCGGAGGTCTTGCGGACATTTACGGAACCATTGGCAGTAATATAAAAGAAAGCAACCGTCTTTTCCTCCCGGTCACTGCTTACCGCCTCCGCAATTTCCAGTTCCTGCTGCCGGAAGATTTCAAGAGCCTCCTCTTCCTTCCCCAAAAGGGCTCCATACAGCCTTATCCACTCTACCCGTCCCATAGGGTGGGTCTCATAGCTGGAATGATCCACCAGCACCGGTATTCCAAAGGACTGCAGCTTTTCCTTGACCTCCGGCGCATGGGTAATCATGGTATTTTCAAGGGCAAGTCTGCAGCCCTGCTCCAAAATCAGCTCATAATCAGGCGCACTGTATTTTCCCGCATAAAGGATTTCCCCCTGTTCCATAGCGCTTTTGGCTTCTTCAATGTACCATCCGTCCGCATTTGTTCCGGAAAGCCGCACCGCCAAAACCTCATCCAGTGCCCGAAACATATCCATCACGGCAGACGCCACCAAATAAACCTTGTCAAGGGGCCTTTCAATAATTACGATATCCTGATCCAACTGTTCCGGGACCTTAGCTCCTTCCGGAACAACCAAAAAACGACTGCCATCTGATATGGATATCAGTGTATAGTCGTCGTAATAATCCAGGGCAAACTCCCTGGCATATTGAAGCTCCTCCCTGCCACCATAAGTAAGCTCCGGGCTGATATCCTCATCCACCTTTAAGACATCTGTGTTTTCCCCTGATAATCCACAGGATGTCAAAAACACAAGACAAACAAGCATGACTATAATTTTTTTTCTCATTTTGCAGCTTTCCTTCTTTTTACCACGATTCCACAAATCACCGCCCCTGTCAATATCACAAGGAGCAAAAGCAGTGAAATCCACATAAAAATATTGCCGTTATCCTTTTTTACGGTATCCATATGGAAGGTCAGCATATATTCAATTTCATGAGGAGTACTCATAGCCAATGTATCTGCCGTTACCGGCATCGGACTGTCAAATACCATCACTGGAATTTCAAAAACAGAATTTCCTTCGGTGTTGACAGGCAGATATTTCTTTCCACTTACCAGCATATAATCATAATTAGAGCTGCTCCAGGTAATCTGTGCCGTTGCCAGTCCCTTTGTTACCGTCATCCTGGCAGGGGACTGAATAGAAGCTTTACCGGTACCGCCCTCTAAATCAACTGCAATCTCATACTCGCCGTCCTCTAAGGAAACCGTCTCCTGCTCATAAATCGGAAGTGTAATTAAAAGCGCCTCTTTGGGAAGGGAGCTTGCCTTAAATAAAATTTGATGGTCATACCACTTTTCCTTCTTCTTGCTAAAGCTTGTGCATTCCAGCTCCATATCAAGGGCTTCTACAGGAATTTCATAAGTGTATGCGCCGTCCTTATCCTCCACATAAACAGCATAATCGGATTCTTTGGCTGCAACGGCCTCCTGCCCGGTTCCCATAAACAGCTTCAGATATCCTTTGCCCCCCAAAGTAATTACTGCACTCATCTTTCCATCGGCTACAGTCAACTCTGCCTCTACAATACGGAACATGGAGGAGCTTGATTCTACTTCTACCTGATAAATACCGTCTGCAATATCACTGCCATAAACCGGGATCATCCCCTCGGTTCCCACCTCTACGGCAGGCGCTTTTTCGTCCTCACCAGCTATCATATCCGACAATGTCTGCCCTTCGCTTTCCTCCTCCGCAGCCTGAATATTTACCGGCGCAGCAAAAACGCCGGTAAATAAGGCCCATAACAGAAAAGCAATGCAAAATATATTTTTTCTTTTCACGTTATTTCTCCAAAATATCATCTTAATATTTGCTTTAGTTTCCTAAGCTGTCAATAGCTTCCTTTGTATGTGCCACATAAACCTCTTGAATGGCAGAAATCTGTCCAAGACCTTCTAAGAGGCATTCTACCTCATAGCCTTCCTTCTCAAAGCTGGTTTTCCAGGAATCATCCTCATCTCCTGCCATATCATTATTGGCATGATCTCCTGCTACTACCATAAGAGGCTCTAAAACTACCTTTTGGTAGCTTCCATTCGCATTTACCGCTGCAATTACATCATCCAAAGAAGGCTCATCTTCCACCGTACCTACATAATAATTCGCATATCCGGCCTGGGTAAGCTTTTCCTGCATCTTGCCATATATAGTATTGGAATCTGCTTCCGTACCATGACCCATAAAGCAGATTGCCGTTTCTCCGTCATCATAGGAAGCGGTATGTTCTGTAATTGCTTTCACCACCTGATCAAAATCCTCATCATCGCTCAAAAGCGGCTGACCCAATACCACCTTGTCAAATTTGGGCTCATACTCAGCCAGAGCATTTGCAAGATCCGTGTACTCATATCCATCCATCAGATGGGTAGGCTGAACCACAAGTGTTTTTACTCCATCCGCTACTGCCCTGTCAAGCGCCTCCTCCACGTTATCAATCTCAAGACCATCACGCTCTTTCAACTTATCAATAATAATCTGGCTGGTAAAAGCTCTTCTGACCTCATAGTCGGGAAATGCCTTTGTAATTGCATTTTCAATTGCGCCAATCGTTGCATCCCTGCTGTCATTATAGCTGGTACCAAAGCTTACAACCAAAATCACCTTTTTACCTTCATCCTTTTTGCCACAGCCTGCAAGCAAAAGAGCTCCCAGCATCAGCATTGTCATTAATGTTACCATTTTCTTTTTCATACGTTCCTCCGTTTTTAATGCCCTTAGGCTATTTTGAATAAGTACATTAAACTCATTCAGCCGCTTTGGTACACCAAAAACAGAAGATACAAAAAAGCCCTCCTTACCCATAAACGGGCAAAGAGGGGCATTTACTCAGTATCATCTGAATATAAACGTACTCCCAATTACTCGTAGGCTGAAATTTGTCATTTCTGTACAACACTCAGGCAGGTCTCCTGGCTTATAGATCATTGCTCCGGCCACCTTCCCGGTTTCCCAGTGACATTACGGCCTTTACTCCCTAAATACAGTGACGAGTTCGTACAGGATTCTCACCTGTTTCCCTTTTCACCAGATCAAGCCTTACAGAAAGCTTATCTGACACCTGATGTTTGCTATTCAATTGTAGATAAACATATCACATTAGCGGCGATTATGCAACAAGAGGGAGGAAGTTTCTGTCAAATCCCTAACAGTTCATTCTTCCTGCGCCGTCTCGGGTAGGCAGATGCTTCTTTGATAAAAGCTTAGGACAGTCTTTCGTATGATTTAAGAGAAACAGGC
>JAUNGK010000081.1 GCA_030524555.1 Bacillota bacterium
CCTGCTTGATCTCTTTTAGGCTGCCCGATCTACAATGTTAACTTAATGACATTGGATTTCTCCACTGCTCTTTTTTGTGCATTGCACGTATTTTGATAATGCTATTTTAATGTCACAACTAATGTACCAGCATTTCCTCGATAAATATTCCATATCCCCTCGCAGGATCCTGCACCAGGACATGGGTCACCGCCCCGATCAGCTTTCCGTTCTGGATAATCGGACTTCCGCTCATTCCCTGTACAATCCCTCCGGTAGTAGCTAACAGCTCCGGATCGGTTATTTCTAAAACAATTCCCCTGTTAATATTATCATTTTCCAGATTGATATCTGTAATCTTCACGTCATAGACCTGTGTTCCATTCCCCAAGGAACAAATAATCTGCGCAGGCCCCTTTTCAATCTCCTGCTTAAGCCCAAGGGGCAGAAAATCGCTGTATGCACTTGCCTCTGTTTCCGGTGTACAGATTCCAAAAATTCCCCTCGTTGTGTTATCCGTAATTTCTCCCATAATGTTATTGTCATCATATTCAATAAAGCCCGTCAATTCTCCGGGAGAGCCGATGCTTCCCCTTGTTATTCCTATAATTTCCGTGTGATATAAGGTTCCCTTTGAAAGCGTCATCAGGGTACTGGTATCTATATCATTGATACCATGTCCCAATGCACCGAAGCATCCGTTTTCGTCAATGTACGTCATGGTTCCAACCCCCTGTGCATTGTCTCTTACCCAGATTCCCATTTTATATTCTCCGCTCTTATTCTGTTCGGGCTTTGCCTTAACCTCAATAACTGATTCTCCTCTCTGCACCGTAAAGACCATTTCCTGTCCCTCACTGTGATTAATAATATCAATTAGCTCTTTTTTGGCATTGATTTCCTGATCATTGATTTCCAAAATATAATCTCCGGTCTGCAGCACATATTTTGCGGGGCTGTATTTTTGCCCGTCCTCCCCATCAAAATCCCCGATTCCCACTACCAAAACCCCTCTTGTCTTCACATAGATACCTATGGGAATCCCCGCCGGCTTAAGCTTAACATCCTGTATAACCTCTACATCAACCTCTTTAAGAGGGATCATACCAAAAAGCTTTAAATACAGCTTATACTGGTCTACCTGACTGGCCCTGACCGTAACCGACCTTCCCAAATCCACATGCAGGCTGTTTTCTCTGCCGGAGCGTGTGCCTGCACTTTTACTTACCTCTACCGCCTCCCGATAAAGCTCTCCAGATGCAGGCACCTTAAAATCCAACTCCTGATCCACTCCTGCCTTGATCATGATGGTGGAGGGGACGCTGCTCCACATGGAATAATACAGGGAGGCCATAATACCGAACAAACCAAGTGTAAGTAAAAAATACAATATTCTTTTATATAAATGCCCTTTTATGCTGCGGGGCTCTATCAAATATTCCAACTTTTTTCATTCCCTTCTCCGATTCTCTATCACCAAAAAAGAGACATGCCACCATGCATGTCTCCTTTAGTATGTGAAAAAAAGAAATCTTCATTCCTTAAAATATGAACTGGAAATCTTTGATATTTAATTTTTTACTGTCCTGGCATTTTCAAGCATTTCCCTGGCATTTTCAAGCACTGCCTTTGTCATTTCTCCGCTTCCCAAAAGTCTTGCAAGCTCGTTTAAGCTCTCTTCCTGTGAAAGCGCTCTGATGCTTGTAGCAGTTCTTTCATCCCTGACACTTTTTTCAATCAAAAAATGCTCATCTGCCATAGATGCAATCTGCGCCAAATGCGTAATGCAGATAATCTGGTGATCCCTCGATAAGCCTCCCAGCTTCTTTGCCACCTTCCACGCAGTCTTTCCGCTGATGCCGGTATCAATCTCATCAAAAACTAAAGTATCCGTCTCGTCCCGATCTGCAAATACCGTTTTAAATGCCAGCATAATTCGTGAAAGCTCACCGCCGCTGGCAATCTGCCATAAAGGCCGTACCGCCTCGCCGGGGTTAGTGGAAATCAAAAATTCCACCTGATCATATCCGTCCGAAGAAAAATGTTCCTCCTCCGGTACGATAGAAACAGAAAATTCCACGTCTATAAAGTTCAAATCGATCATAGCTTCTTTAAGCTCCTTCGATAGCGGCCCAGCCGCCTGAATGCGTAAACCGGAAAGCTGGCTGCAAAGCTTTAAGATTTCTTCTTTTTTTTGCTTTTCCTGCTTTATAAGCTGATCCATATATTCGTCAAAATGATTCAGCCTGTCGAGTGTTTCCTGTTTTTCTTCCTGTGCCTTCAGGATATCCGCAATGGTATTTCCGTATTTGCTCTTTAAGTGGTTTAACACATTAAGACGTTCCTCTAAAGCCCTGAACTCTTCCTCGTCAAATTCAAGACTGTCTCTATAGTCTGCCATGGAACGGTTAAAATCGTTTAAAAGATCATCAATATCCGTAAGCTGCTCAATCAGCGGCTGTGCTTCCTCATCTGCTCCTGCTATGGATTTCAGCTCTCTCAGCGCATGACCTACAGCGGCCCCTGCACTGCCCTCCTCCTCATAACCGGTTAAACCGTGAACCATATAAACAATTTCTTTAATCTTTTTGGAATTTACAAGCCTTCGGTATTTCTTTTCTGCCTGCTCATCCTCAAGAGGCTGTAATGCGGCAGCTTCAATCTCGCCTACCTCAAATTCCAAAAGACGCATCTGCCTTGCCCTTTCCTCGCTGTCAGTGCTCTGCTCCTTAAGCTCTGCCTCTATTCCTTTATATTCTCCAATCTTACTCTTAAGCTGTGCCTTAATATGAGCTGCCTTTTCCCCAATATAATCATCCACCATCATCTTGTATGCGGACGGCTTAAGAAGCGACTGATGTTCATGCTGTCCATACATGTCCAAAAGACAGCCTGACAGCTTTTTAAGCTGTGCAGCGCTGACACTCTCACCGCAGACCCGGCAGATACTTTTTCCGGGCATGATCTTTCTTTGAAGAATCAGCATATTTCCTTCTTCTATGGGCAGCTCCATTTCCTTTACCTTCAGGCATTGCTGCTCATTTAAAGAAAAAATCAGTTCCACCAGCGCATACTCTGCCCCGGTTCTGATAAGCTCCTTATCAGCTTTTGCTCCCAATGCAAGATTGATAGAACCGATAATAATGGATTTACCCGCTCCGGTTTCTCCGGTTAAGATATTCATTCCTCCGCAGAAGCTTACCTCCTGCTCATCAATCAGTGCCAGATTTTTTACGTGTAAACTTTCAAGCATATTTCTCCTCCTTACGCCCTTCTCTCAAAAGCGCTTGGGGTTACTCCTCCAAAACATTGCGTATCTTATCCATTACAATTTTGGTATCTTCTACAGTTCTCACTGCCATCATAATGGTATCATCCCCGGCAATGGAACCTACAATTTCTTTCAGCTTCATAGCATCCAGCGCCGCTGCAACTGCCATAGCCATTCCGGACACTGTCTTTACTACCAGAATATTCTGTGCCATATCCATGGAAACAAAACCATCACGAAGAACACGAATATATTTATCTCCAAGATAATGTTCACTGTGAGTCAGTATGGTATATTTCTGCCTGCCGGAACCCATGGAAACCTTAGTAAGCTTAAGTTCCCTGATATCTCTTGATACCGTAGCCTGCGTTACCGCATAGCCTGCCTCTTTAAGCTTATCTGCCAGCTCCTCCTGGGTTTCAATCTGATACTGCTCAACCAGCTCTTTAATTTTCTGATGTCTGCTCTTTTTCATATTTCCTCTTATTCACTCATCTTTCCATGAAGAACCTCCAGGAAGCTTACCTGGCAGAATTTAATAATTCCGGTAGTCTTTTCCGATTTCCTGATTTCCAGTTTATCGCCTGTACAAAGCTGCACCTTATGACTTCCGTCAAAAATCGCCTCCACTTCCTGTATCTTTCCATCTCTGCTTTTTTCAATTTCTATGGTTACCGTATCCTCGGATGCCAGAACAATACTTCTGTTCTGCATGGAGTGAGGACAAATCGGAGAAATCAAAATTAAGCTTGCTCTTGGCTCCACCACCGGTCCGCCTGCGGAAAGATTATACCCGGTAGAGCCTGTAGGAGTAGCTACAATCACCCCGTCTGCATGATATTTGTGAAGAAGCTGACCGTTTACATAGATATTAAAATTAATAATCTGTAAAGAACCTTTTCTTGTTATGACAATATCATTTAAGGCTCTGGCATCATCCATGACCTCTTCCTTTGAAAGGCTTGTTCCGTGAAGCATCATGCGCTTTTCTATTTCATATTTTCCTTTAATCAGCTGATCTAAGGCCTCCGAAATTCCTGACACATTAACCTCCGCCAAAAAGCCTAAGGTGCCGAGATTTATTCCCAGAAACGGAATATCCATATCCACAAGATCTGCGGCGGCCTGCAGAAGTGTTCCATCACCGCCCAGAACAATAACGCATTCTGTCTCTGCGCCCACCTGTGACTTATCCGTGTAGCCTTCTGATTTTTTATTTTCACACCCTGCATCCACTATACAGGTTTTCCCTCTTTTCAACAGATAATCCCTGATAAAGTGTGCAACCTTAAGATCCACATCTTTCGATGGATTTGTTATCACATAAAAGTGCTCCATATCCGCTTTCCTTTTAACCATCCAGGCTTTCATGGGCCTTCTTTACTGTATCTAAAATCAATGTATGCATTCCGCTGTCAGGACAGCCGTCTTTATCCGTATTTTTGGCAATATGTATCAGATATTCAATGTTTCCTTCCGGTCCCTTAATGGGAGAATAGTCCAAATGCAGTATCGTAAAGCCAAGCTCTCCTGCATAATCTGCGATCTTTCTGATTACCTCCTCGTGAATCTGCGGCTCCCTGACTACACCTTTTTTTCCTACCTTTTCCCGTCCCGCTTCAAACTGGGGCTTAATCAGACAGACCATTTCTCCCTTAGTCTTTAAGAGTTCCCATGCCGGCGGCAGTATCTTAGTCAGGGAAATAAAGGAAACATCAACAGAAGCAAAATCCAGTTCATCCGGAATATCCCCCGGCACCATGTATCTGAAATTGGTCTTTTCCATGCAGACCACTCTCTCATCATTGCGAAGCTTCCAATCCAGCTGTCCATGCCCTACATCCACGGAATATACCTTACAGGCACCGTTTTGAAGCATGCAGTCGGTAAAGCCGCCGGTGGAAGCACCGATATCCATACATATCTTTCCCGTAAGCTCCACCCCAAATTCATTTATTGCCTTTTCCAGCTTTAAGCCGCCGCGGCTGACATATTTTAATGTATTTCCCTTTACCGTAATCGTGATTTTGTCCGGATCAAAAACTGTCCCGGCTTTATCCTCCCTCTGACCATCTACAAATACGTTGCCTGACATGATGATCGCTTTTGCCTTTTCCCTGGAGGCAGCATAGCCTTCCCTGACCAGAAGAACATCCAAACGTTCTTTCATCTTAGATTTCCATTTCCTTTTTGATTTTTGCTGCTATGGTTTTTGCATCAATACCGATTTCCTTTTTAAGGATATCTACATTGCCATGCTCCACATATTCATCCGGTATCGCAATCTGCAAAAGCCTTGCGCCTGCAGATCGCTCATCCAACACATCACGAACCTTCTCTCCATAGCCTCCGCTTAAAACATTTTCCTCCATGGATACTAAAAGCCTGTGGTATTTAGCGGCCCAGCATATTGCCTGTTCATCAACGGGCTTTACAAATCTGGCATTAATAATGCTGCACTTATATCCATCCTCTTTCAAAATCTCCCTTACTTCCTCTGCGGTCTTCACCATGCTTCCCACGGCTAAAAGACAGATTTCTCCCTCTGCGTAAATCAGCTCTGCCTTTCCCATTTCAATTGGAGTGCGGTATTCCCTAAGCCCTGCATAGGCTTCTCCTCTGGGATAACGTACCGCAATAGGCACATCCGCCGAAAGGGCAAACTTCATCATATCGGAAAGCTCCCACTTATTCTTGGGCGCCATAATATGCATACTTGGTATCGAAGATAAATAAGACAGATCAAATATTCCCTGATGGGTTTCTCCGTCGCTTCCCACTAAGCCTGCACGGTCAATGGCAAATACTACCGGCAGGTTTTGGATGCACACGTCATGAAGTATCTGATCATAGGCTCTTTGCAGGAAGGAGGAATAAATTGCAACCACCGGCTTTAATCCTCCTGCAGCCAGTCCGGCTGCAAAGGTAACCGCATGCTCCTCTGCTATTCCCACATCAAAAAACCGTTCCGGATACATATTTCGAAAACGCTTAAGGCCTGTTCCGTCGGGCATTGCCGCCGTGATTGCCACCACTTTTTCATCCCTTGCTCCCAGCTTGGTCATAACGGTAGAAAACACATCTGTGTAGTTTGCCGTAGTTCTTGGCTTGCTGGGAAGTCCGGTTTCTATATCAAAGGGCTCTGCGCCATGAAACCTTGCCGGATGCCGTTCCGCCGGTCCGAATCCTCTTCCCTTTTGGGTAATCACATGAACGATTACCGCCTTTCTAATTCTTCTGGCCTCCTGAAATACACGAACCATTTCAGGAATATTATGTCCATCCACAGGACCTAAATAAGTAACTCCTATATCCTCAAAGAACATCCCCGGAACCACCAGATGCTTAAAGCTGCTCTTGGCCTTGCGGATGCTTTCCACCACCTTCTCGCCCCTTGGAATATCCTTCAGTGTATTATAAACACCTTCCTTGATATCCAGATAAGCATTGGCAGTTCTCACGTTATTTAAGTATTTTGACACACCGCCTACATTTTCGGAAATGGACATATTATTATCATTCAGGACAATAATAAAATTGGTCTCCAGCTTGGCCGCATTATTTAAAGCCTCATAGGCCATTCCTCCGGTGAGGGAACCATCCCCGATTACGGATACCACCGTATTGGTACCGCCCTGAATATCTCTGGCCTTCACCAAACCCAGACCTGCCGAAATGGAGGTAGAGCTGTGCCCCGTATCAAAGCAGTCGCAGTCGCTTTCCTTCCGCTTGGGGAAACCGCTCATTCCCCCGAATTTGCGCAGACTTTCAAACCCCTCTCTTCTTCCTGTTAAAAGCTTATGAGTATAGGATTGATGTCCTACATCCCAAATCAGCTTATCCTCAGGAAGATCAAGAAACAGGTGAAGTGCCATGGTAAGCTCAACAGCCCCTAAATTAGAACCCAGATGGCCGCCAGTTTTGGATATCTTTTCAATAAGAAAATTTCGAATTTCCTGTGCAAGCTCCTGATACTCCGAAGGATTGATATTTTTAATATCCCCAACACCCTTTATCTTATCAAGCAACATTTTTCTACCTTCTTTTCTTCTGTCCTGCGGCAAAGCGCGGTTATTTTTGTCTTTCAATCAAATATTTCACCAGTTCCACCAAAAATTCATTCCTGTTTTCAAAGGAACTTAATATTGTAATAGCTTCCTTTGACAGTCTTCTGACCTCCCCGGCGGATTCTTCCAATCCATGGAGGCATACATAGGTAAGCTTATGATTTTTCTCATCACTGCCAACCGGCTTTCCAAGCACCTCCGTCGTACTGGTCACGTCCAAAATATCATCCTGTATCTGAAAGGCAATGCCGATATTGTAGGCTGCCTTTTCCATGGCGCTTATTTCGCTCTCATTCGCACCTGCCAGCACCGCTCCGATCATAAGTGCCGCCTGTATCAGAGCCGCAGTTTTATTTTCGTGAATGAAAAGCAGAAGCTCCTCAGTCATTTCCTGCCCCTCTTCCGCCTCCACATCAGCACATTGTCCGCCGATCATTCCGTAAACGCCGGCCTTTTTCCCAAGGATCTGTAGTGCTCTGGCAGCCCTTCTAAGCTCCGCTTCATTTACGGCTAAATCAAATGCGCCTGCGGCAGTCTCAAAGGCAAGATTTAACAACCCGTCTCCTGCCAGTACTGCCATTCCGTCACCATAAACCTTCCATGTGGTCTTTCGTCCCCTGCGGTACTCGTCATTATCCATAGCAGGCAGATCATCATGCACCAGCGAATAATTATGAATCATTTCAAGGGCAGCCATAAAGGGGTAAATTATCTCTCCCTTACCCCCAAACAAAAGGAAGCTCTCCTCCATCAGAATAGGACGAAGTCTCTTTCCCCCTGCCATAATACTGTAATTCATTGCTTCCAGAACCTTCCTCTGGAATCCGTCTTCCTTCGGCAGATAATCCTTAAACACATCCTCCGCATGCTTTGCTTTTAAACTAAGTGTCTCATCAAAATTCATGACTTTCTCCATCCTCGTTCAGCACCAGAACCTTCTTTTCTACCTGGTCAATTGCCTGATTACATTTCTTAAGGAGCTCCATTCCCTCCTTATAAATCTGAAAGGACTGCTCCAGAGAAATATCCTCCTGCTCTAACGCCTCGACTGTCTCCTCCAGCTTCTGAAAGGCTTCTTCCAAATTCAGCTTTTCTTCCTCCATATCAACACTCCTTCTTCGTCCCGTCCATAGACCGCTTATCCGTAACCCTGGTATGGATAATACCGTTTTTGACATAAACGGAAAGTGCATCTCCCACTGCTACCCGGTTTATGTCCGTAACCGTTCTTCCTCCTTCATCCGCCACATAGGAATAGCCCTGGTTAAGCTTATCAAGCGGTGAAAGACCTTTCAGCTTTTCTATATAAATGGCAAGCCTGTGCCTGTCCTTTGTTATCCTGTTTTTCATGGCTGCGTTCAGCCCATCCTCTAAGCTGATCAGATTACTTCTCCGTTCTCTGATCCGTCCCATAGGACTGTTCTTCTTAAGTTCTGCCTCCAACGCCTTAAGGGAAGCTCTCTCAAGCCGGATACGTCCCTGCAGCTTTCGCAGCATGGATAATCTGATCCCTTCCAGTCCGGAAAGAGCCAGCGCCGCATCATAAACCGCAAGCTCTGCAGCTGCCGACGGTGTAGGTGCCCGAAGATCTGCCACATAATCAATAATCGTCGTGTCTGTTTCATGTCCCACAGCGGAAATAACAGGAACACTGCAGTCAAAAACTGCCTGCGCCACAATTTCCTCGTTAAAAGCCCACAAATCCTCTATAGAGCCGCCTCCCCGCCCTACAATCATCACATCAACCTGCTTTTTTTCCAGCATTTTGATGCCCCGTACAATACTTGCGGCTGCTCCGTCTCCCTGCACCACAGCCGGATAAAGCAATATTTGAACATATGGATTTCTTCTGGAGGTTATATTAATAATGTCCCGAACCGCTGCTCCCGTGGGTGCAGTCACAACGCCAAGCGTTTTAATATATTTGGGAATAGGCTTTTTATATTCCGGGGCAAACATTCCCTGCTCTTCCAGGTCTTTTTTCAGGCGTTCGAACCTTTCATATAGTGCCCCTGCACCATCCTGCTCAATTGTCTTGGCATACAGCTGATATTTGCCATCCCGCTCATACACATCAATGGTTCCCCTGACTACCACCTGCATCCCTTCCGCCATGCGAAAGCTAAGCCCGGCCCGGTTCCCCGCAAACATCACGCAGGCAATGGTTCCCTTGTTATCCTTTAACGTAAAATAAATATGTCCGGAGGAATGATACTTACAGTTGCTGATCTCCCCCTTTACGGAGAGCTCCTGAAGTAAAAAATCCTGCGCGAACATATTTTTAATGTATGAATTGACTTGTCCTACTGTATATACATTCTGCACTATAATAGCTATGCCTCTTCACAGCCCCTTAGGGTTGTACTTATGAAACAAATTTAGCAAGAACTCCGTTGACAAATGCTGACGAAGAATCCTGCCCAAACTTCTTGGCCAACTCAACTGCCTCATTGATCGCCACTCCGGCGGGAATATCCTCGTCGTACCGTATCTCATATACGGCAAGCCGGAGAATTGTCAGATCTACCTTGCCCATACGATTGGTAGACCATCCCTTTGCCTTTTCATTAATGGCTTCATCAATCTCATCCACTTTTTCCAGAATTCTGTTGAACTTTTCACTGATCTGAGAGCTTTCCTCTTCTGTCGCCTTATTCTCATCATCCTCAAAGAAAAAAGCCTCCTGCTGCGCCAGTTCTTCCTTTTGATTGAATTCCACGCGGAACAAGAGCTTAAAAATCTGCTCTCTCAATTCTCTTCTGCTCATGAATGTCACCTGTTTTATTTTTCTTTAAGCATATTCACGCCGGCAATACGGACATCCACATCAGATACCTCAAGACCGGTCATGCTTTCAATAGTTGTCTTTACCTTTTCCTGTACCTTCTGTGATACCGCAGGAATATTGTATCCATATTCAATAATCAGTGCCAGCTCAGCCTTTACTCTCTTGCCGATCACTTCAACCTTAACACCCTTTGCAAGGTTCTTAACGCCCATCTTATTTAACAGTTCGTTGCTGATATTACCGGCCATAGCCGCCACACCTTTTACCTCTGTTGCCGCAAGACCTGCAATCATTGCAACCACATCATCTGCAATCTTGACAGTTCCCAGATCCTCATCTTCCTGTAATACATAGGTGTTCTGTTCAAAAGTTTTCTCCATGATAACGTTCCTTTCCTTCCTTTTATTGCAAGCCTCATTTATTGATAATCATACCAAAATTTAACCTTTTTGCATAGCCCCAGATGCAAAAATCTACACTCTTCCCGGCATCACAAAGAAATTTTTAAGGCCAGGGACTCCTTTTACAGCCAAAAGCTCAGACTTAGCTGCTCGGCATTTTCCGCATAAGAAACCGTTCCCTCCGAAGCATCCAGATAGTGGAAAATTTCCTGTTTTTCAATTAAATACCCGATCATTTCCTCATAGATCGTCTCATCTGCACACTTAAGAGTCACATAGCCGTTTTGCTGCTCATAGGCCGATAAAAATACCTGTGAAAGCATTTCCTCATCAACCCGGGTAAAATACAATCCCTCCCGCACATAGTAATTGTCCTCCATAGAACTGCATACCGGAATGTCAACAATCGTATCAAGGGTGTGAGTCTTTTCAAGCTGCTCTGTAGTTACGCAAAGATAATCATAATTGATTGGTGGAATACTTCCCGCAAGCTGTTCACTGCTGCCCTCGATCATCTGATAGGAGGCATCTCCCCATGTAGTATCCACATAATAGTAATTTCCATCAAGCCGAACCAAATTCCATGCATGTCCTTCTCCGCCGGAAACCCTGCCCATAATCAGCGTAGCATCTATCCCGGCCTTGTTTAAAAGATACTCCGTTGCCTTGGCATATCCCTGACAAACACTTCTGTGATGAATGAAAACAGAGCAGATATTTTGATTATCCGGCGCCTGGGCATCATATTCCGTCTGCCCGATTATATATTCATAAATATATTTTACCTTTTCATACTCATCCCACGCTCCGCTCATTCCCTGAAAGCATTCCGTAACATAGGTGTTAATCTCCTCCTGCCTGCCGGCTGCCTCCTCACTGGTCATATTGTATGTCCCCGAAAAGGTGATCTTCTTTACAACATTGCCTAAGGTATACCTGGTAAAGGTATAACCATCCACATAAAAAATTTCCGGATGATCATTGAGTACACACTGAAAAACCTTTTCAATCTGCTGGGTATCTAAACAGGTAAGCGCAGTTCCCTCGCCAAACTGCTGAAGAATGCTTAAAATTTCCACATAAACCGTCTGCTCCTCCTCGCTCAGCCTTTCGTAATAGAAAAGACCTTTCTGCTGCTTCTTTAAAAACTCGACCTCTTCACCGGGAACGCCCGAAATGCTATCCACTTCATCATTACCGGAGCTTTCGAAAAGCTCCCCGTCAGTTTCATCGCCTTCCCGCAAAATAAGATCATCCTGCTTATTATTCAGTTGGCTCTCATCTTCCTGCCCGTCTGCCTTCTGCCCTCCAGGGAGCTGTCCGCATCCCGATAGAAGCAGCATCATTGCACACAACAGCAGTATGCACCGTTTCATTTTCATTTAATCACGTCCAAACTCAGAAAGGATCAATCCGTCATTTCGATCCAGCGTCATACCCACGCTCCATGCATTGACAAACAAAAGCAGCGGGTTTCCCTTCATATCCTTAATTTTCTTCATATCCGAAGTGCCTACCAGCTTATTCAAATCAATATCCTTGTTTTCAATCCACCTGATATGCTCATAGGGCAGAGGTTCAAGCTTAATCTCAACATTATACTCGTTTTCCAGACGATATTTCAGTACATCAAACTGCAGAACGCCTACAACCCCTACGATAATCTCCTCCATACCCGTATTGAACTCCTGAAAGATCTGAATAGCACCTTCCTGTGCAATCTGCGTAATGCCCTTTACAAACTGCTTTCTCTTCATGGTATCCATTTGACGCACTCTTGCGAAATGCTCCGGTGCA
>JAUNGK010000082.1 GCA_030524555.1 Bacillota bacterium
CCACTAACCGTATTTCCGGATAAAGATGCGGCATCTTCCGGGTCAAGATCAGGGAAGGAATAGGTTACATCATTGTCATCATCAGGTATCTCTATACTGTAGCTTCTGGTAATATATCCTTCCTTTCTCAGTGTAATGGTATGGCTTCCCGCTGTTTTAGTATAGGTAACCGGTGCAATTCCCATATACAGGTTATCCTGATATACCTCTACGTCAGCCGGCGCATTGATCGTGATCGTACTCACATTTTCCTTTACGCTGCTGCCAACACTGTTTCCTGATACCGTCTCTTCCTCCAGATTTAAGGTTACTGTTATATCCTCACCCTCCACCTGAAAATATTCCGAAAGAGTGTCGTACCCCGAAGCCTTAGCCGTAATCTTATGAAAGCCTACCGGAAGTCTGATAGGATAAACCGTTTCAACTGCCGTCTCGTCAATAAACACCTCTGCTGTTTCCGGCGTCACCTTTATGGTTACCAATCCCTTTTCAGGCTGAGGTATCTCTATATCTCCCAAATCAAGACGTGTTTCCTGGTTTCTTTCAATAACTATATCCCTGGTTTCCTCCACACCGGTACCTGAAAATCTTACCGTATAACTGCCCTCAGGCACAGTAAGAAGCATGTCGGGAGCTATCTGGGAGATTACTGTCTGTCCCACCTCTATCCAGCCCCCGATAACCGCTTCGTCATTTTCCAGATCCAGATAACCGTGTCCTTTATCCACGGTAATACTCATAATATTACTGCCGATTCCACGAAAGGTAAGCACATCCTGACTGATAATCTGAGTAACATCAATGGCCTGTCCATCCGAATAAACCTTCACAGCATTACTCATATTATAAATTTCATCACCGATGGAAGCGCTTCCGTTTCCCGCATTCAGGTTATACTTTGCAACGCCCTCATGGCTCCATGCATCAGCGGACAAGGAAATAGATCCTATTCTTTCCAGCTCACTGTTATACGTAATCTTTGCAATATCCCCGGCCTTCAGCTGAGCTGCGCTCATCCCGGCGCTATACTTATCCTGTATGGTAGTTGAACCGGTGTAGGAAAGCGTTTTGCTTTCGTTTCTTTCAACCATATACACATTTACAGTCTGACTCTCTTCATCTACAGACTCAATTACAACGGTTGCGCCGGAGGTGAAAATATCCACCGACTCCTCCTGTTCTCCGTTTTCATATGCACTTTCAAAGGTTGATTCCTGCGCATGCCCTATACTGCTGCAGCCTGAAAGAAGTAAGCTGCAAATAAATACCGCAGATATAGGAAAGCACAGGAACTTTTTCTTTTTAATCATTTTGTTTTCCTCAAATGTAAATTCCTCGGGTTCCTGTACAAAGTATATCACATAGCCGCAATTATGGAAAGAACTAAGACAAGCCGTACTGTCTTCGAAAGCTTTCCAAAAACAACTGTTTATCCTTCTCCTGCTCCGTTACCCTGATTAGTTTTTCCATATTCTTGTCGGGTATCCATGCCTTTCCGGAATTAAAATAAAAATTAACAATCTTCCAGAATTTTTCCGGATATGCAAGGCGATAATAGAGCTGTCTGTATTCCTCCTTCTCCATAGGCCTTACCATCTCATACGCCTCTACCAGATCAAAGCCCACCTCTTTGGACCATCCGCTCTTTTCCATAAGCTTTCTCATAAACAGATACAGGTCTCTGACCGGGCTGTCATAAAGACATTTTTCGAAATTGATTATATGCATTTTCCCACCGGAAACAATAATGTTATGATACTGATAATCCCCATGACAGACATAGTGATTTTCTTCCTCATTTTGAAAAAATCTAAGCTCCTCAGTGATCTGCAGGGCAAGATTTAAAAAATAGTCATAGGCATGCAGCAGGGCAATCTCAAAATCCGTCTTCTGGCCTCTGTCCTTTAAGTACTTTTTAACCCTGCGGAGCTCCCTGTTATGCTTATAAAACTCCTGACAGACAGGATGAGATGCCCCGTAGTCCAATATCGGCTTGGAAAAGAAGGACGCTTTATGGAGCGCTGCCAGAGTTTTAGCTGCATTTTTGCATTCCTCCATATCCCTCACATTGCATTCTCTTCCATCCTCATAGGTCTTTAAAATATATAAGGTGCCATCCTGATCCTGAGTCAAAAGCTCATTTTCTTTATTTCTCACAATCATCTCAACCTGGTCAAACCCGTTTTCCCGTATCATATGAAGCAGTGCATCCTGAAAAGCTGCCTTTTCCCTATGCCCTGTATACTCTTTTAAAATCAAGATTCCCTGTTCGGTTTCACAAAGAACGGCGCCTCGTCCTTTCCATGTTCGAAGCACTTCTATTTCATATTTTTCCAGCACTATGGTACTTCTGTCACTCACAGCGATTACCCCCAATTCGTGTCATATCCTATCTTATGAGGGCTGGCCATAAAGTATTACATCTTTAAATATCTTTCTGCTTCCTTAAGCAGAACCTCCTTTACATTGCGGGAGGGGTCATCTACCACCAAATCCAACAGATGTCCAAGCACTTCTCCTATTTTTTTGCCGGGCTCCATATTGGCATATTCCATCAAATCCCTTCCCGAGACTGCCAGAGATTTCAGACTGACGCACTGCTTTTGACTGATGATCTGCTCATACAGCCTGCTGATATCCTGAAGGTTTTCTTCCTTTTCCTTCCTTTGATAAGTGCTTTGCGCCTCCATATCCGCCTTTTTCACCTGTAAGAGTAAGGGAAATATATCCTCACCCACCTTGATAACAGCACGACGTACGCCCCTTTCTGAAGGCTCTACCTTGTAATCATGGTATTTGACTAATCTGGTAACCTGATCTATGGTATGATTGTCAAACTTAAGCCTCCGCAATATCTTCCTGCCCATCTCCTCTGACACCGCCGGGTGCCCATGGAAATGATGAATTCCGCTCTCGTCTGTAGTGACGGTTCCGGGCTTTCCGATATCGTGAAAAAGCATGGAAAGCCGAAGTACCTTATCAGGCGCTGATGCCTGCATTGCTGCCAGAGTATGTTCCCCTACATTATAACAATGGTGGGGATTGTTTTGCTCCGTATTCATACAAGCATCAAACTCAGGCATAATTACCTTCGTGATTCCCAATTCATAAGCGCTGCGCAGATATTCCGGGTGGGGAGAGGTGATAAGCTTAACCAGCTCCACCTGGATTCTCTCCGCGCTGATTTGCTTAAGATTAGAAGCCAGCTGCCTGATAGCTTTCTTAGTCTGCTCCTCAATGGCATACCCCAGCTGTGCGGAAAACCGCACTGCCCGCATAATCCGCAGGGCATCTTCGCTAAACCGCTCCTTAGGGTTTCCTACACAGCGAATCACCTTTCTGTCAATATCCTTTATACCCTCAAATACATCTACCAACCCAGCTTCGTCATTGTAGGCCATGGCATTAATGGTAAAATCCCTCCGCTTCAAGTCCTCTATCAGATTGGCAGTAAAGATTACCTCCTTCGGATGCCTGCTGTCCTCATACTCACCGTCAATACGGTAGGTTGTTACCTCATAGCCTTCTTTATCCAGCATGACCGTAACCGTTCCGTGCTGGATGCCGGTATCTATGGTACGTTTAAAAAGCGCCTTCACCTGAGTAGGTGCAGCGGAGGTGGTAATATCCCAGTCATCGGGAACCCTTCCCAAGATTGAATCACGAATACAGCCGCCTACTGCATATGCTTCGTAGCCGGCCTTTGTAATCGTATTTATGATGTATTTTACTTGTTCGGGTAATTGTATTTCCATCATTAATATGCTCTTCCCCAATATACCATTTTCCTGGCAGGTTTTCCGCAGTAAACACAAGTATCAGACAGACATTCCTGCTTAAAAGGCATACAGCGGCTGGTTACGGCCATATTTTCCTTAATGGCCTCCTCACAGGAAGTTTCCCCACACCACATTGCCTTTACAAATCCGGCCTTTTCTGAAAAGATTTTTTCAAATTCTTCTCTGTTTGCTGCTGCATAAGTATGCGCTTCCAGATGCTTTTTCGCTCTGTCAAGCATATCCGCCTGAATCTGAACCAATAATTCTCCCACTGTCTCTTCCAGCTTGTCTAATTCTACTTCTATTTTAGCTCCGGTGTCACGACGGCAGATCACACATTTGCCGGCCTCAATATCCTTAGGTCCGATTTCCACACGCATGGGAATACCACGCATCTCCTGCTCAGAAAATTTCCAGCCGGGACTCTTGTCACTGTCATCTACCTTTACCCGGAAATTGCTTAATCTGTCACGCAGCTCATAGGCCTTCTTTAAAACGCCTTCCTTCTTCTGCTGAATGGGAATAATCATCACCTGCGTAGGTGCGATCTTCGGAGGCAGTGCCAATCCTGAATCGTCACCATGCACCATAATAATAGCACCGATAATTCTGGTGGACATTCCCCATGAGGTCTGATGAACATATTTTAACTGATTGTCCTTGTCCGTAAACTGAATGCCAAATGCCCTTGCAAAGCCGTCGCCAAAGTTATGGCTGGTTCCTGACTGCAGCGCCTTGCCGTCATGCATAAGCGCTTCTATTGTATAGGTAGCTTCCGCTCCCGCAAATTTTTCCTTGTCGGTCTTCCGTCCCTTTACAACAGGAATAGCCAAAACCTCTTCGCAGAAATCAGCATATACATTCAGCATCTGCTCCGTTCTTTCCTGGGCTTCCTGTGCAGTCGCATGAGCCGTATGACCCTCCTGCCATAAGAACTCTCTGGAGCGAAGGAAGGGTCTTGTCTCCTTTTCCCAACGCACTACACTGCACCATTGATTATAAACCTTGGGAAGATCACGATAGGACTGAATATCCCCTTTATAAAAATCACAAAACAGAGTTTCGGAAGTAGGCCTTACACACATTCTTTCCTGCAGCGGATTTAATCCGCCATGAGTCACCCATGCCACCTCAGGCGCAAACCCTTCCACATGATCCTTTTCCTTCTGCAAAAGGCTCTCCGGAATAAACATAGGCATATACACATTTTCTACACCCGTGGCCTTAAATCTTTCATCCAGCTGTCTCTGAATATTTTCCCAGATAGCATACCCTGCAGGCTTAATTACCATACAGCCCTTTACATTAGAGTAATCAATAAGCTCTGCCTTTTTAACCACATCCGTATACCACTGTGCAAAATCTTCATTCATAGATGTAATTGCTTCTACTAATTTCTTCTCTGCCATTTTTCTCCTCATTTCTGCGCTGCGTTTTGCGTATAATCATTTTAACTACAAAGGGTGGCACGCCTTCCGCTCTATAAGAAACCAGAATCCGGCAGTGCCACTTGCATCATGATTGTAGGCAAATTTTATAAATTTGTCAACTCTCATATCTTCTTAATAACCCTTCTCCCATGGCCATTATCAGAAAAACAAAGGGCAAATTCAGCACCTGTGCAAAGCTGACCGCATTATGTACCAGATAACTAAAAGCACAGACAGCGGGTATAAATAAATAAGGCTTCCTCTCAGCTCTTTTCAGACATCGCAGTATAGACGACAGAAAAATGCCCAAATACAGGAGTACACCAAATATTCCGGTATTGACAAGTCCTGTGAGCAGCTCATTATGTGCATTGGTAAGTCTGATGCTTCCAAAATAAGCCCGAAGCATTTCCGCTGTTTTGGGCTGCTCATACGCATATGCACAAAAGCAGTCAGGCCCCACACCAAACAGCTTTCCTATAATCGGCATTTCTCCAAATACTTCTATGCCGGCTTTCCATGTTGCTCCTCTGCCATTTCCCCAATTCTCATCAAAAAGAAATAGAGGGCTGTCCTTAAGTCCGGGTATTCCCTTCCAAGTATTCAAAAGAGTTATTACTCCCCATAACAGGAACACAGTTACGGGAATGATCATCATCCATTGATGAATCCTTTTTATTTCCCCTTCCCTGCACCACCTTCCGTCGCCCCTGCATTTTAAAATCACTCCTATGAAGAGGCAAATAACTGCCACTGCAAGGAGTAAATTGGAACTCGTCAGCATGCCGCAGAGATTGTTGGTATCATAATTATAATTATCAGGCATTATAATTCTCAAAGCTCGAACTGCCTGCCCGGCAGCTCCCCATATTGCCGTCATCAAAAACCATCCTGCCAGCTTTTCTCTTTTGGAAACCGCCGTCCAAAGCAATAAAAAGAATAGGGCTCCAAATAACAAAAATACACTGCTGCTCCCCTGGCAAAAGCCTGCCATGAAGCCAATTAAAAGATACAAACCTAAAACCCACTTCTCTCTCCTGCACTCCCCATGTATAAATATACAGGCGCCTATCGGCATAAATACGGAAAGGTATCCACAAAACCAATTAATATTCCCTAAAGTAGAAATAAATCCCGGATCCCGAATTTCAATCGGAATCAGATAAATTGAAAACCGATCCAAAATCCCAAGAATAAACACCATCCCTGATGCCGCCATACAGACATACCAAAGAAAGGGAGCTCCCTTCCACTGTCTGGAAATAAGAAAATAAAACACACACAACATGACCAGCAGCACAAGGCCGATCCGCCAGCCTTCCGTTCCCTGAAAGGCTTCCTGCTTATAATCAGATAAAAGGAAGGAAATCAACACCTCTATGGCGTAAAGCGCAACGAAAAGATCAGTAACCGATATCCGTTCCCATCTGATCAGATAGGCTTCCCGACAGCGATAACGCTGCCATATGGTTTGAAATCCTTCCGCCAATGCCAGGGCTGCCAAAATCACCAAGCCTCCCAAGGAACAGAAAACAAAGAACTTATACTTAGCTTCTCCGATATCCACATACCCGTCAGCCATATAAAAAGGATATACGGCAAATATCAAAATTAAATATGCAGTTGCAAATAAATTACCCGCTTTTTTAATCACCGTTCTCCTGCTTCTCCTCAGTATCCTTTTCCCACATATATCTGCATATTTCACAGATGATAACCAAAGCCAAAGGCCCCTTAATGATTCCCAGTATACCAAACAGCTTAATTCCTGCAAAGACTGCAAATAAAATTCCTACAGGCCATACACCGATTCGGCCTCCTATCAGCTTCGGTTCCAAAAGCTCTCTGGTAAGGGCACATACCGCATATAGTCCAAAGCATATAAGAGCTTTAAAGCAGCTTCCGCTTAGCAGCATGAAAAGGGCAAGCGGAATAAGCATAATTCCCGTTCCTATGAAGGGCAGCATATCCATAAATCCGGTAATCAGTCCATAAACTATTCCTCCCTTCATTCCTATCAGCCCAAGCGTCACAGCACAGATTGTACTTATAACAAGAAGAATAATAAGCTGCGCCTTTACAAAGGTCTTCACATAGACAACCACCTTTTTGCACACCGTAATAACGCCCTTTAATTCCTGCTGCTCCTGTATCTTTTCCATTAGCCTCCCATAATCCTTCATAATTAAGAGCACAGCTATAATCATTACCACCAGAAAACTGATACCGCCTGCGATAGATTTAATATAATCAAAGGATTTTCCCATCACCATGGGAAGCACCTTGACCTCCACATTTTCTATTAAAATATCTACCTGCTCCAGAATAAAATTCTCAATAACAACACCATCCACTCCAAGACTTTCCTCAAGCCCGCAGCAGCATTTTTCCAACAAAATCTCAAACTCCTTCTGAAAATCAGGTAACTGCCCGCCAAAGCTTCTGCCTCCCGACCATATAAGGGATAAAATAAGCCATAATAAGAAAAGCATTACCCCCAAAAATAAGAATATAATGATGCCGGCCAATACAGATTTTTTTATTTTTATTTTTTGATTAAGCTTTGCAGCCAGAGGATGAATCATGCCGGCCAAAAGAAAAGCAAGAATAAAAGGAGACACAACAGGGCTTAAATATTTCATGCCAAAATAGACCGCTGCCGTTACAATTCCTATCTGTACATATTTTTTTCCATTTTCTGTCATACTGAATTTATCCATAAAAAATCACCCATACTTCCTCCGACTCAAAAATCCTACTGGTAGTATGGGTAATTTTAGTGATAATATGACCTGCTGTTTTTTAAATCCCTCTGGTAAAGAAAGGAAGAAAAATTTCATTCTCAGGCTGTCTTTCAAAGACCATTTCCTTTTGAGATATGGGATGAATAAAAGCCAGCTTGTACGCACAAAGCGCCGTATTTTTGCAGCCTGCCTGCCTGCTTAAAAGCTTTGATTTTTCATTCCCGTATTTGCCGTCCCCCAAAAGAGGATATCCGGCATAAGAAAATTGGGCTCTGATTTGATGATGCCGCCCCGTAATCAGCTGTATCTCCACCAAAGACACCTCTTTGGAGCTGGCATATACAGCGCTCTTTTTGTGTACTCCGTTTTCCTCAAGCACCGCAAGCGTTGTAACAACACGATATTTTAAAACCGCCTTCTTAGCACCGGGAAAGCCCTCCCTGACAACCAGAGATTGATTGGTTTTTCCATCCTTATACAAATAGTTCTCCAGTTTGCCTTCCTTTTCCTCAGGTACTCCCAAAACCACTGCATAATAATGCTTTTGCATTTGTCCGTTTGTTACCTGTCTGCTAAGCTCTGCAGCAGCATTTTTATTTTTGGCAAAAACCAAAATGCCCGAAACCGGCTGATCCAGTCTATGTACCAGTCCTAAATAGGGCTCCCCTTTTCCCTTATATTCCGGCTTTTTAGCTAAATAGTTTTTCAACTCACTGACCATGTCCCGCTGCCCTAACCTGGCCGTCTGGGTTGCTATACCGGCAGGCTTGTACACCACTATAATATGATCATCCTCATAAATAATATTTTTCTGCATCTTACTGTGATATTTCCCCTGTATCAAACTTTAAATCTGTATCCCACACCCCAGATGGTTTCTATATACTGAGGCTTCGCCGAATCATACTCGATTTTCTCACGGATTTTCTTAATATGCACTGTTACCGTTGCAATATCACCAATGGAATCCATATCCCAAATTTCCCTGAATAACTCTTCCTTGGTATATACATGATTGGGATTTTCTGCAAGGAAAGTAAGAAGATCAAACTCCTTACCGGTAAACGCCTTTTCCACGCCATCAACCGTAACTCTTCTGGCAGTCTTATCAATACGGATTCCGCGGATCTCAATAATATCATTATTCTTGGCATTTGAGCCCACAAGCCTGTCATACCTGGCCATATGAGCCTTAACCCTTGCAACCAGCTCACTGGGGCTAAAGGGCTTGGTCATGTAATCGTCTGCACCGAGCCCAAGACCTCTTATCTTATCAATATCATCCTTCTTAGCAGAAACCATAATAATAGGAATATTCTTTTCTTCCCGGATTTTCTTACAGATTTCAAATCCATCCACGCCTGGCAGCATCAGATCCAGCACAATCAGATCAAACTCCTCAGACAAAGCAGTTGAAAGCCCCTCGTCTCCCCTGTTCTTGATCTCTACCTCGAATCCGCTTAGCTCCAGATAATCCTTTTCAAGGTCAGCTATCGCTTCTTCGTCTTCAATAATTAAAATTCTGCTCATTGGTTTATTTCCTCCTGATCGTTTATACTGTTTCCTGATATTTTCGAATTACAAAGTGCATGCAGGTTCCTTCACCCTCTTTACTGGTTGCCCAGATATAGCCGCCATGATCCTCCACAATCTTCTTTACAATAGAAAGACCTATACCGCTCCCGCCCTGAGCCGAATTTCTGGAGGCATCCGTACGGTAAAACCTTTCAAATATCTTAGGCAGATCCTTTGCTGCAATTCCTTTTCCGTTATCCTCTATCTCAACACGGATAGAATCGATCTCATCCAAAATACGGATATCTATTTCTCCTTCTTCCTTCTCCAGATACTTAATACTGTTTCCGATAATATTGTTGATTACACGTTTAAGCTGCTCCGGATCGGCAATGATCAGTGTATCCGGCGGCACCAGATTGGAGTAATTCAACTCGATATTTTTAGACTCCAGATCAAGTCCTACCTCTTCTACACAGTCTCCGAAGTATTCGGAAACATTAATTCTATGAAAATGATAAGGAATACGGTTAGAATCAATTCCTGAATAGACGGTTAATTCATTAATCAGCCTGTCCATGTCATTAGCTTTATTATAAATGGTTCTGATATATTTATCCATCTTTTCCGGCGTATCCGCAACACCGTCCATAATTCCTTCCACATAGCCCTTAATCGCAGTGATCGGTGTTTTCAGGTCATGGGAAATATTGCTCACCAGCTCTTTATTCTGCTTCTCTGCAAGAATTTTCTCATCTGTAGACTCTTTAAGCCGAAGCCTCATATCCTCATAATTCCGGTAAAGCTCTCCTATTTCACCATCCTCCTTAGCAGGAAGCATATATTCCAAATTTCCCTCTGCAATATTCTGCATGGCAATATTCAGCTGATTAATCGGAGTAAACACGCCTCTGCTGATCCAATTCGTAAGGAACAAGCTTGTAAAAATAAGTATAACCATAATGGCTATCGCCATATCTACGAAAAGCTTTCTCGATAAAACGGAATTAGCTCTGGTAATAACAAAAAAACTTCCCTCACTTCCGTCCATAAACTTAAAGTCCATTTGCCGGACCAGCTTCTTCATGTCATCATAATATATACTTTGCCCGGGCTGCTGCGTCACACCCTCTTCTTCAAAATCCGGCAGTTTATCAAATATTTTGGTGGCAGCCAGTTCGTTCCCCGCATAATATATGGCATTTCCCTTCCTCACCAATATATAGGAGGCCCTGTCTGTGATCTTATCATTAATTTGGGCAAGCACACCCAAATCCTCCAATTTGGACGGCTCCTTATCAAGAAACTCCCTGACCTCCAAAAAGATTTCATCCGAAATCGATCTGGATGCCTGCGTCGGATCTATCAGCACATTATAATCATTGCTCCGAATCCCATATTCCTCCTGCCCTTTGGACAAATAAGCTCCTATACACAAAAAAGCAGTACATGCCAAAACAAGCGGCAGCAATATAATAGTAAGAAAAGTAATAATTAATCTCGTTTTAAATTTCATGGCAGGTTCCCTCACCCTTATAAGGGGCAGAAACCCATAAGTCTGGTCTGCCCTTTATAAACATTATAACACAGTCGTAAACTACAATTTATTAAAGAATAAAAGAAACTATAAAAATTTTATAAATCGCAAAAAAACTTATAAAGTGTTGTTGACATTTTTTATCATTATGTTATACTAATAACAGTAACAATTACTATTTTAAAAACCAGAAAGGAACTTATATGAATCTAAAGCACAGCAGACAGCGGGATTCCATAAAAGAATTTCTGGCCACCAGGAAAGATCATCCTACTGCAGACACTGTATACATGAATGTTCGTCAGTCTTTCCCCAATATCAGCCTGGGAACTGTGTACCGGAACTTAACTCTGCTTGCCGACATGGGCGAGATTGCAAGGCTCCGGGTAGGTGATGGCGTAGATCATTTTGATTATGACACTACACCTCATTATCACTTCGTTTGCTCTGAATGCGGAAAAGTTCTTGACCTTAATATGGCAGTCATGAAACATTTAACAAAATCTGCACAGGAAAATTTTGATGGTGAAATTGAGGGACATGTGACTTGGTTTTATGGCCGCTGTTCAGATTGCACTCAAAAACATTAAAAATTTTTATAAGAAAAGGAGAATAAGTTATGAAATTTGTATGTCAGGTATGTGGTTATGTTTATGAAGGAGACGCTGCTCCGGAGAAATGCCCCGTTTGTAATGCACCTGCTGAGAAGTTTACAGCTCAGAGCGAAGACAGAACATGGGCTGCAGAGCATGTTGTAGGTGTTGCTCAGGGTGTTTCCGAAGATATCCTTGAGGATCTTAGAGCAAACTTCAACGGCGAATGCTCCGAAGTTGGTATGTACCTTGCAATGGCAAGAGTTGCTCACAGAGAAGGTTATCCTGAAATCGGTTTATACTGGGAGAAAGCAGCTTGGGAAGAAGCTGAGCACGCTGCAAAATTTGCAGAGCTTTTAGGCGAAATGGTAACAGACTCTACCAAGAAGAATCTTGAAATGAGAGTTGAAGCAGAAAACGGCGCTACAGCAGGTAAGTTTGATCTTGCTAAGAGAGCTAAGGCTGCTAACCTTGACGCTATCCATGATACCGTCCACGAAATGGCTCGTGACGAAGCTCGACACGGTAAAGCATTCGAAGGTCTTCTTAAGAGATACTTCGGTTAATTAAAAATCCTTGTATTTATCAGTGTTTTGATGTTTATGGGTGTGACAGATATTTTTTCTGTTGCACCCATTTTTACATTGTTTTGC
>JAUNGK010000083.1 GCA_030524555.1 Bacillota bacterium
AATATCATATCTAAAACGGATTTCTTAGATTTTTCCAAAATTTCTTATAGGATCAAGTGCTTTTATCTATGGTTGACTTTTCAGACAAGCCTTACGGGCAGCAATATTATTGTGCTGGCTGTTTCTCCTAAATCCATCGAAAGACTGTCATAAGCCGTGGAAAAAAAGGTGTGTGCATGGGGACTAAGAGGAAGGACAAACTGTTACTCTACTCTGGGCATGCCGCCCCTTGTGATTCCAAACTTTTCCCTCATAGCAAGAAGATTTTCTATCTGCTGCTTATTCAAAATGTTCTGCTTACCAATGACTTTTTCAGTTAACATAAGTATGTTGGCATAGTATTCCATAGATTCCAAACGATAGTAAGCGCTGTAGGCATCCTCAGCCCAGGTCACTGCCCCGTGATTGGCAAGCAATACCCCATTATGAGTGTGGCAATAAGGCGCTATCACCTCCGGAACCTCCTTAGAGCCAAGCTCTGCGTAAGGAACCACCGGCACATTTCCAAGGGTAATCACCGCCTCTGCCAGCACAGGAGTATCTAAAGGGATCCCTGCAATGGCAAAACATGTGCAAATAGGCGGATGGGCATGGCACACCGATTGAATAGCGGGATTTTCCATATAAGCTCTCAGATGCATTTTCAGTTCTGAGGAAGGCTTGTAGGTTCCCTCCAATATGTTTCCCTGAAGGTCTACCTTTACCAACATTTTCTTTTTCATAAATCCCTTGGACACTCCCGTAGGTGTAGCCCAAACCTCATTATCCCCTGTTTTAATGGAAATATTTCCGTCATTGGCAGCCACAAAATTTCTCACATACATGCGCTGTCCAATATCCAAAATCGCTTTCTTAGCTTCCTTATCTGACATATAATTCTGCTTCTTATCAATATTCTTTGCTTTCATTGCGATCTCCACCTCTCCTGCACTTTCATCTCTCACTAAAACCTCTTCCACAGGTATTATTTATTCTTTCAGGTAAATCCTCTGGTCAGCTTCTTCTGACGGATCTTTTCAAGCGACTCCTTAAAGGGAGCCCTTGCAATTCCATATTCCGTCACAATCGCCGTAATCAGTTCATGGTCCGTCACATCAAAAGCCGGATTAAAGACCTTCACGCCCTGCGGAGCCATACGCTCCTTATACCACATTTCCGTCACTTCCTCCGCCGGACGCTGTTCAATTTTAATTTCAGCGCCGGAGGGTGTCTGGAAATCAATGGTTGAGGTGGGCGCACACACGTAAAAAGGAACCCCATAATGCTTTGCCACCGCTGCCACTACAGAGGTGCCGATCTTATTGGCCGCATCCCCGTTTGCCGCTACCCTGTCACAACCTACAAACACCGCATTGATCCATCCGTTTTTCATAACCATAGCCGACATGTTATCGCAGATCAATGTCACATCCACCCCTGCGCTGTGAAGCTCATAAGCCGTCAGCCTGGCTCCCTGTAAAAGAGGCCTTGTCTCATCCGCAAAAACCTTAAAATGATAGCCTCTCTCATACCCCAGATAAATGGGCGCAGTAGCAGTTCCATATTTACAGGTGGCCAGCTGTCCTGCATTACAGTGGGTAAGAATACCGTCCCCCGGTTTAACCAGACTAAGCCCGTATTCTCCGATGGCTTTACATACCCGAATGTCCTCCTCCTTAATCTCCACCGCTTCCCTGCGAAGAATTTCAAGTATCTCCGGGATACTTCTTCCATCCTCTCTTCCGGCCCTAAGACATACCCTCTCCATCCTGTTAAGAGCCCAGGAAAGATTGACTGCAGTAGGTCTGGCCGAGTTTAGATATTCCTTCTGATTATGGAACTCCTCATAAAAGGCTTCAAATTCTATATTCTCTTCCTTACCACCTGTCTCTTTTACAATATTTTTTGCCAACACATAGATTCCAAAGGCAGCTGACACCCCAATTGCCGGCGCCCCCCGTACCTTCAGCAGATAAATGGCATCCCATATTTCCTGCGCCGTATGAAGTCTTATGATCTCCGTTTTTCCCGGTAGTCTGGTTTGGTCAATAATTACGACACTATTGTCACAATCATCCAATTCCACGGTTTCATAGTCTAAAATACTCTTTTCGCTCATTCTAATTTCCCTTTCTGCGCATGCCTTCTAATACTGCGGCAGCTCCAAATACCAAAACAGTCAAAATTGTTATCAAAAGATCAATTCTGGAATTAATCCGTTTCCATCTTTTTTGACGAAGCTTATATTTCTTCCGCTGCTGTCTTTTTCTTTCCCGCTCTCTCTTCTTCAACCTGTTTCGTAATACATCTGACATATTCTTCCTCATTTCCACACCGCATTTTCACTCAATTCTTCTATATTATCACCAAACCTACAGACTCAATCGCTTACTAATGCATCCTTTCAAATTGACTAATCTAGTCACGTGCAATCAGATCTCCATATTCACCTTTGCATGCCTTCAGAAGATCCTCCGGCTTAAGCTCAATCTGAGAACCAATCCTGCCTCCGCTGACAATAATCGTCTCCTGCTTTTCGGCTGACTCGTCTAATCTGGTTATATACTGCTTTTTCATGCCGATGGCTGTACATCCGCCCCGTATGTAGCCTGTGACTGCATTAATATCCTTCACATGCAGCATTGCCACAGACTTCTCCCCTACGCTCCTTGCTGCCTTTTTCAGGTCTAATTCCTCCGCCACCGGAATCACAAACACGAAATAATTTTTACTGTTTCCTTCCGTCACCAGGGTTTTAAACACCTTCTCATAGGGAAGAGAGAGCTTGTCCGCAATCTGCAGACCATCTACAAACTCATCACATTCATAGGTATAATGCTGAAAAGGGATTTTCTCCCTTTCCAAAATACGCATTGCATTAGTTTTAATCTCTTTGTTTTTAGCCATTTTACTTCTCCTGATAAAAATCTGCCCTTCATCGGCTTTAAATATTTTCAAAACACATTTTTGTACAACAAAATCCAGAGCAAATGCTCTGGATTGTTTTTCTTTAAATTACTCTGCAAGTTAACTATAAGACATTCTGTTTTTGTTGTCAATCCTCCTTTTATACCTCTGCCAGCCTCAGCCTTTCAATAATACTTCTCTTGCACAGCACCTGATAACAGATCACCGGAAGCAATACAGATACCAGTGCAATCACAGGAATGCTCACTGCTATTGGAAGAATATGAAACTCCCACACAAAATAACTCATATTTTTCCCCAGCATATATAATAGTCCATAGCTGATTACATTTCCCACAGTTGCACCGATCAGCAGGGTAAAGACTCCATACCAGACTCCCTCCATGGTCAGCATCAGCTCAAGCTGCTTCCCGGTCATACCTACCGCCTGCATCATGGCAAGCTCCTGCTTTCTTGACAGAATACCGGTAATCATGGCATTGATCAGATTAAGAAGGCCGATTATACCAAGTACGACTCCCAAAAGCCCTCCAATCATTCCGAACATATTTGTAAAACCGGAAAAGCTTTCACGCAGAGTTTCCTTCGTAATCAGTGTCAGCTCCGGATAATTCTGCTCAAGAAGTACGTTCACCGCTTCCGCCACCTGCGCTTCCTTCTCCTTATCTACGGTAAGACAGGCGTGCAGTCCTCCCCTTAACTCATACAGCTTGAAAAAATCTTCTTCACTCATAAGAAAGCTTGCACCGCAGGCCGGAAAGCTTTTACTTCCCAAAGCATAGGGTATCTCTGCCACTGCCATAATCTCCGCTTCCTTTGAAGGCAGACTTTCCTCTCCCTCTGTGTAGCTTCCGATTGTCACCTTATCACCCACATGAAGCCAGTTTTTACTTTCTTCATCTGCCAAAAGGATTACGTATCCTCCCTGGTCAAATTTCTCCTTATCAAAGCTGCCTTCTAAAAACTCCGCCATGGAAAACAACTCCTTGGGAAGATAATAGTTATCCGCTGACACCATACCGCTTTCCAGAACTTGATTCACCAACTCTTCCATATAAAATTCGTCCGTTTCCTGTAACAGCTGCTCATAATATACCTCAAAATTTTCAAGAATCGAATCCTTTAAAACGGCAGTTCCTCCCCTGTGATAAGGAACAGCAATCTGTTCTACTCCGTCAATTTGGGAAAGAGCCTCCACGACTTCAGGCGTAACCGCTTCATAATCCCTCACCGGATAAGACATATTTACAGTACCAAGATGACTCACCTGCATATCGCCTACCAGATAATCCTTCACATACTCGTCAAAGGAAAATCCCTTAATCAGGCAATAAGTGGCATTTAACAAAATCAGGCTTAAAGAAAGTGATGCAATTACCAACACTGCCTTTTTCTTATTCCGGCCCATATTGGCAATAGCAAGCCCGGGCATAGAAACTCTGGAGGACTTTTTCACTTTTTTCTTATATCTGCTGTTTTCCACATACCGCACCGCCTCGATGGGTGATACTCTGGCAGCAAGACGGCAGGGTCTAATGCAGCTAAGATACACTACTAACAGCGCAAATACAGCGCTTCCCAAAAATATCCATGGATTAAGTTCCACATTTTCCACACCGCCATAATCCAAAGTGCCGTAAATGGCAGGCAGAACCGCTCTTCCCACGAACCAGCCTGCAAACAGTCCCAAAGGAATTCCTGCCGCCGACAGCAAAAATGCCTGCCATCGCACCATATGCCGGAGCTGTCTTCCTGTAGTTCCTATTGTTTTCAATAGTCCATAGTAACGGATATCCGTAGTGACATTGATATAAAAGATATTGTAAATAATCAGATAGCCTGACAAAATAATAATAAGCAAAAGCCCCACTCCCAATGCCACACTCATACCATCCACACTGGAAGAGGCATACGCCCAGTTTACAGATTCTTTGACTGAATTATCTGCAAGACCTGCCCGTCTTGTCATTTCCGCCATCTGTGACTCAATATCATAGGAGGAGGCAAACATAACTGACGCCTGAATCGTTCCGTCCCCATCCCAGCGCCCTGCCTGCTCCATTCTCTCATAATAGTTTTGATGGAGAATATCTATATTTGCCTCCAGCCAGTCTTTGGAAATCCATAACTCCTGGGCATGGGAGGCCTCATTGGACTGAAAGTAACCGGAAAGCACAAACTCTTCGGAGATCAGCTTTTCTTCTCCTGCAAAGGTATGTGTCAAAATATTAAGAGGAACCTTAGCCCCGATTTCCATCGGCACCCCTAATGCCTCCAATACCTTGCTGCTTGCCACACATTCATTATACTCTTTGGGCATTCTCCCCTTTTCCGGATAGGAAAAAGACCATTTTGCCATCTGATCCTCGGCAAAGCGCACCTCTGTCTGTATTTCTGCAAACTCCGGATTCATGGCAAAACCAGCACATATATCATAAGAAATTGACTGATATCCTCCCGCTTCCTTAATCTGCTCATACTCCTCCACGGACAGATACTTATAGCCGCCATGTGCACTGGTGCCTACCTGGCGCATGGTCGACTCTTCGGCAGAGCTTATCAGAGAACTTCCGACGGTAAACACTGCCGTAAAAAGAAGAGCGGTCAGCGCTATTGCCAGAATAGAAATCAGGTTTTTCCATTTCTTTTCCTTCATGGTGCGAAAGGACAGCATACGTATGATTTGTCTGTTTGCTACTTTCTTCATGCTCTGCTGCCTCCTGTCACAATTTTCCCATCCTCAATCCGAATAATCCGGTCTGCCATCTGAGCAATCTCCTCATTATGTGTAATCATTACAATGGTCTGCTCAAATTTTCTTGAAGTCACCTTCAACAGTCCCAACACGTTCTGACTGGTCTTGGAGTCCAAATTTCCGGTAGGCTCATCGGCAAGGATAATTGCCGGCTTTGCTGCCAGCGCTCTAGCAATTGCCACCCTCTGCTGCTGGCCTCCCGAAAGCTGTGAAGGGAGAGAGTTCACCTTATTTTCCAATCCAAGCGTTTTAATAATCTGATCTACGTAAGACACATCGACTTTATTTCCGTCAAGCTGTATCGGGAACACAATATTTTCATACACGTTAAGAACCGGTACCAGATTGTAGCTCTGGAACACGAATCCGATTTTCCGTCTGCGGAAGATGGCAAGCGCATCCTCTTTAAGCCCTGATATATCTTTTCCGTCTACGATCACACTTCCTTCTGTGGGATAGTCCAGACCGCCCAGCATATGAAGCAGAGTGCTCTTACCGCTGCCTGATGTTCCGACGATGGAGACAAACTCCCCCTGATTTACCGTCAAGTCCACACCATCAAGGGCTTTAACAAGACTCTCGCTTTGTCCATAATATTTCTTAAGCCCTTTTGTTTCCAAAACTGTCATATCCAAATCCTCCATTCCTTCTCATTTGATAACCTGAGAAAAATAATAAGCAGCGAAAGCTTTATAATACGTCATAGCCCTGCGCTGCTTTCCATATTTCAAGGATAATACTTAAATCTTTCCCTCTTCTTTCTCAAATCTAACAGTTTTGAAAGAATTTCATTTAAACCATCTCATTTTTAAGCATATAAAAAGAAAAAACGCTTCCCGACCCGTAAACGGATTTCAATTTCACATATCCGCCCTGCTTTCCTGCAATCTCACGAACCAGATAAAGCCCTATTCCTACCCCCTTCTCTCCTGCCACATCGCGGCTTCTGTAAAACCGTTCAAATATCTGTGCCTGCTCTTCCTCCCTGATCCCAATTCCCTGATCCTGTACGTGCACAGCTGCAAACATTTCATACTCAGTGACAGAAACCCTGATACGGCTCCCACACGGACTGTATTTAACTGCATTGTCCAACAGATTGGATATTGCTTCCTCGGTCCATTTCCTGTCAAAGCATGCCCTCTCATCCTCTGCCATTAATTTAATCCCAATTTGCTTCTTTAAAGCCTCCTTACTGACCGTTTCTATGGCTGCCATCAGTGTAGGTCTGATCAGCTGATTATCGGGATGCAGCAAAAGAAGTTCACTTTCCAGCCGGGAGGCTTTCATCAGTGACCGTATTAAGAAATCCAGCTTTTCAGACTGGGACTTAATATTTTCGACTATAGGAGTCAATTCAGGATTTTTCTCTTTTTCCTGCAAAAGCTCCGCATACAGGAGAATATTTGCTATCGGTGTCCTTGTCTGATGAGAGATATCCGAAATCAATGTTTTCGTCATCTGCTGTTCTTTTTCCGCCCTTCGCTTTGCCAGCTGGGACATAGCCAAATATTTTTTCCATTTTGTTTCCAGCCTGGAAAGCCGGCTCTCGTCATAGTCCTCCTCCCGGAAAGTACCGTCTATGGCTCTCTCCAGCATTTCCTCCAGTCTTGCCAAAGTGCTTCTTCGCATATTCTCCTACACCTCCTGTTCCTTCCCGGTTAAATAAATTGACCGCCGGATCAATTATCAGGTCTTTTGGCATTTCCAAATATATCCCTTACCATATACTGTCTGCAAATGTCCGTCAGCTCCTTCACGAAGCTTGGTTCTTAATCTATTGACTGCAACGGACAATGCGTTTTCATCCACATATTCCGCTCCATCCGTCCAGATTCGATCAAGAAGCTGGTCTCTGGTAAGCACTATATTCTTATTTTCCACCAAAAGCCACAAAAGCTTCTGCTCTGTCCTGCTTAAAACGATCTCCTCTTCCCCTCTGAAAAACTTCATTTCACCAAAGGAAAAGAATAAGTCTCCAAAGCAATATACTTTCTTTTCATCCTTTCCTGCGCTTTTCAGCACCTTATCAATCCTTGCCCGAAGTACCATAAGACTAAAGGGCTTTACAATATAATCATCCGCACCAAGCTCCAATCCCCGCACCTCGTCAAGCTCCATATCATTTGCAGTAATAATGATAATAGGTATATCACTCCTTCTTTTAACCTTCTGAAGGAAATCGTATCCGCTGCCGTCAGGAAGATTAAGGTCTAAAAGAATCAACTCAAGGTCCGGCCTGCCCGCCAAATACTTTTCCGCCTCTTCAAGTGTTCCGCAAAGCGTAAAGGAAAATTCCTCCCGCTTAAGCGCCAATGCCATTCCCTCCCGAAGTCCTTTATCATCTTCTACAATTAATATGTTTTTCATAGGACCATAACCTCCTGTCATCAAAAATCAGCCGGCAGGTTGTATTCCCGCCGGCTGGTTCTTATTATCATAGAGCTTATATTATTTTGCTGCCATTTCTGCTTTCAGCTTTTCGGTAAGAGCAGGAAGGATCTTGTTCAGATCACCTACAATGCCGTAATCAGCTACATCAAAGATAGGAGCTGTCTCATCCTTATTGATGGCAATAATAATATCGGATTCTTCCATACCGGCTACATGCTGAATTGCACCGGAAATACCGATTGCAAAGTATACATTAGGACGAACTGTCTTACCTGTCTGACCTACCTGAAGATCCTTGGGCTTCCAGCCTGCATCCACAACTGCACGAGAGCAGCTTACAGTACCGCCAAGTACCTCTGCAAGATCATCAAGAAGCTTAAAATTCTCAGGGCTTCCAACACCACGTCCGCCGGATACAAGGATCTTTGCATCCATAATATCTGCTACGTCTGAAACTGCCTTTACAACCTTTAAAATCTCAACATACTTGTTATCAGGTGTAAATCCGGGATTGTATTCAACCACAACAGCCTTCTTACCAGCCTCTCTGGGTGCTTTCTGCATAACACCGGGACGAACGGTTGCCATCTGAGGACGGAATGCAGGACATGCAATGGTAGCAATTGTGTTACCGCCAAATGCAGGACGTGTCATAAGCAGCTGACCATGAAGCTGTTCCTTTCCGGGAACAGGATTAATCGGGAAATCACCGATTTCAAGCTGTGTACAGTCTGCTGTCAGACCTGTATGAATTCTTGCGGACACTCTGGGACCAAGATCACGTCCAATAGCTGTTGCACCTACCAAAAAGATTTCAGGCTTAAATTCATTGATAACAGATGCCAGTGCGTGTGCATAAGGCTCTGTTCTGTATTCTTTTAATTCAGGGTCATCTACAACGATAACCTTGTCAGCGCCGTATTCAGCCAGCTCGTCAGCAAGGCCCTTCACATCACTGCCCACTAAAACGGCTGTTACTTCTGTACCTAAATCCTTAGCAAGATCTTTACCTTTGCCAACCAGTTCCAAAGCGATTCCGCTAAGTTCATTATCAACCTGCTGAGCGAAGACAAATACGCCCTTATAATCTTGAATATTCATTTTGAACCTCCATAAAATTTCTTCTTAGATAACGTGTTTTACTTTTAACTTATCGATAATATAATCAACGGATGCGCCGGGATCAAGAGAAACCTTTTCACCAGCTCCCTTTCTTACCTTATCGGAAGCCTTAGCGATCTGGGTAGGTGATCCCTTAAGACCAAGGTTGGAATCCTCTACATCCTTAAGATCAGCTCTTCCCCATACGGTAATCTCAGCATTGTATGCATCAAAAATTCCACCGGGGGTCATGTAACGAGGCTCGTTTAATTCAGCAAGCGCTGTAATTAAGCAGGGCATTTTTGCTTTTAAAACGTGATATCTGTCATCATACTGACGCTCAACAATTACGCTGTCGCCTTCGATTTCGATCTTCTGTGCATAAGAAATAACAGGAATACCAAGATGCTCGGAAATCTGAGGACCTACCTGTGCGGTATCGCCATCGATAGCCTGACGTCCGGTAATAATCAAATCGTATTCCAAATTGCGGATAGCGCCTGCCAATGTCTGGGAGGTTGCCCATGTATCAGCACCGCCAAGTACTCTGTCCGTTACCAGAATCCCCTTGTCTGCTCCCATAGCCATTGCCTCGCGAAGAACCTCTTCTGCCTTGGGAAGTCCCATGGTTACTACAGTTACTTCTGCGCCATACTGATCTTTTAATCTAAGTGCTGCTTCCAGACCTGCTTTGTCATCAGGATTCATGATTGTGAGCATTGCACCTCTGTCAAGTGTACCATCGGGATTAAACTTAACGCCACCCTTGGTATCAGGTACCTGTTTAACACAAACAACAATTTTCATTGTATTATCTCTCCTTATAAATTAATCTATTTGTCTATCTGATTGTAAAAACCGGCTTACTTAAGCAGCGCACCAGAGATAACCATTCTCTGTACTTCTGATGTACCTTCGTAAATCTCGGTAATCTTAGCATCTCTCATCATACGCTCTACGTCGTACTCTCTGATATAACCATAACCACCATGAAGCTGTACAGCCTTGGTTGTTACTTCCATAGCAACCTCTGCCGCATACAACTTAGCCATTGCTGCTTCTACGGAGTAAACCTTCTGAGTAGCTTTAGCCATTGCTGCCTTATAAACCATCATCTGTGCAGCCTGAACCTTGGTAGCCATATCAGCTAACTGGAACTGTGTATTCTGGAATGCGCCGATTGCTCTTCCAAACTGCTTTCTTTCCTTAACGTACTCAATTGTTCTGTCAAGAGCGCCCTCAGCAAGGCCAAGAGCCTGAGCAGCAATACCGATACGTCCACCGTCCAGTGTATGCATAGCAATACCAAATCCCTTGCCTTCCTGTCCAAGAAGGTTTTCCTTGGGAATACGGCAGTCTGTAAAGATCAACTCATAAGTAGATGAACCGCGGATACCCATCTTCTTTTCCTTTGTACCAAAGGTAAATCCGGGAGTTCCCTTTTCAACGATAAATGCGGAAATCATCTTTTTGCTTCTGCCCTTTGCATCAGTAACAACGCCTGTTACAGCAAAGATTACATAAACATCAGCTTCCTTACCGTTTGTGATGAAAATCTTGGAGCCATTAAGCACCCACTCATCTCCATCTAAAACAGCCTTGGTCTGCTGTCCCTGTGCATCAGTACCGGCACCGGGCTCGGTCAAACCGAAAGCGCCTAACTTCTCGCCCTTTGCAAGGGGAACTAAGTATTTCTGCTTCTGCTCCTCTGTACCGTATGTCATAATGGGATCACAGCAAAGTGATGTATGTGCAGATACGATTACGCCTGTAGTACCGCAAACCTTGGAAAGCTCCTCAACGCACATAGCGTAGGTTAAAGGATCACAGCCCTGTCCGCCATACTCCTTGGGTACAGGAATACCTAAGAATCCTGCTTTCGCCATCTTCTCAACGGTTCCTCTGGGGAAAACTTCTGTCTCATCAACTTCCTGCGCCAGAGGCTTAACTTCTTTTTCTGCAAACTCTTTGAAAAGAGTTCTTGCCATTTCATGTTGTTTGGTTAACATAAAATCCATGATTTTTAATTCCTCCATTAAATAATATTTTATTCCTGCGGATTTTTACTTACTGAGCATCAACAGGGGTTTTCGTTCTGTCTGCATTGTATACGTAGAAGCCCTTACCGCTCTTAACACCAAGGTTGCCGCCGCGAACCATCTTACGGATCAAAGGACATGCACGATACTTACTGTCGCCGGTTTCGTTGTAAAGAACATCCATGATTGCAAGGCAGATATCCAATCCTACGAAATCACCCAGCTCCAAAGGACCCATGGGATGATTTGCGCCAAGCTTCATAGCTGCATCAATACCAGCAATATCGGAAACACCTTCCATCTTAATGAAAGCAGCCTCATTGATCATAGGAATGAGGATACGGTTTACTACAAAGCCTGCTGCCTCATTGACCTGAACAGGAGTCTTGCCGATTTCTTCGGAAATTTTCTTAATTGCATCAACAGTTTCTACGGGGGTATTCACACCTGCAATTACCTCAACCAGCTTCATGCGGTCTGCAGGATTAAAGAAATGCATACCGATCATAGGGCGGCTTAAGCCGTTTCCAATCTCTGTAATGGAAAGACTGGATGTATTGGATGCGAAAATGCATTCCGGCTTTGCAATCTTATCCAACTCGCCGAATGTGGTCTTCTTAACTTCCATATTTTCAAATGCAGCTTCAACAATTAAGTCACAATCTGCACAGAGATCCTCTTTCAGTCCCGGTGTGATCTTTGCAAGGATAGCATCCACTGCGTCCTGTGTTAATTTGCCTTTTTCTACAAGCTTAGCATAGCCCTTAGCAATTTTTTCTTTTCCGCCTTCAGCCCACTCCTGCTTGATATCACAGAGTGCAACCTCATATCCATCAACCTGGGCAAATGCCTTTGCAATACCCTGTCCCATGGTACCAGCACCAATAATACCTACTTTCATTGTAAATCCTCCTTAAATTTGTTTATATGATTTAAAATTTTAATCCTAGCAGTTTTTAAAAGGCTCTTTCACCTTTTCCTTATTCTTGTCAAGGAAAAATGCCATGCCGTACTTCTGGTCCTCTGTCTCGAAGCAGTCGCCAAA
>JAUNGK010000301.1 GCA_030524555.1 Bacillota bacterium
CGATGGATACAATGCCGAATTTGAAAAGATGGTGAATCGCTTTGTAATGGCAAGCTGATGATCCGTTATTCGAAAGATATATTAGTATAAATGCATCTGATTGACTCCCTGTAGAAGATAGCGTACTATCTTTTATAGGGGGTCTTTTTGCTTCATGGGAAGAACCTGCACAGTGAAAGGATAGAAGTGTTAACGGCAAAGCCTTAATTATGATACAGCAATGCACTTGAAGGTAGTGGATATATGGAAATTCAAATATCAGTAAGGAGTCTGGTGGAGTTCGTACTGCGCTCCGGTAATATTGACAATAGAAGAACATCATCTCCTGAAAATGCCATGCAGGAGGGAGGGCGTATTCACCGCATGATTCAGCGCAGGATGGGATCTGATTATCATGCAGAGGTTTTGCTTCGCTATACTTTTGCCACGGACAAGTATGAAATTCACGTGGATGGCAGAGCGGACGGCATTATTATTCAGCCAACAGCAGAGGTTTCCCAGGCTCCGGAGCTGACGGATACGTCATTGGAAACTGCTTATGGGGACATGGTAACGGTGACCATAGATGAAATTAAGGGAACTTATCGGGATTTAAACAGAATAAAAGAGGCACAGCCCGTTCATTTGGCACAGGCAAAGTGCTATGCATATATTTATGGCAGTCAAAACCGGCTAAAGCGAATCAGGGTCAGGCTTACCTACTGTAACATAGATACAGAAGAAATTAAATATTTCCATTATGAATATGAGCTGCAGGAGTTGGAGGAATGGTTCTTGGATGTGATGCGCCGGTACCAAAAATGGGCAGATTTTCAATTTGAGTGGAACGGGCTTAGGCAGGAAAGTATTAAAAGCCTGACATTTCCTTTTCCCTATCGGCAGGGGCAGAAGGATTTGGTCACCTACGTGTATCAAACTATTTATCACAAGAGAAAGCTGTTTATTGAGGCACCTACAGGAGTGGGAAAGACCATATCTACCTTGTTTCCGGCAGTGAAATCTATGGGAGAAGGGCGTGGACAGAAGCTATTTTACCTCACGGCCAAGACCATCACCAGAACGGTGGCTGATGATACGATTGAACTGATGAGAGAGCAGGGGCTAAAACTGAAATCTGTTATATTGACCGCTAAGGACAAGATTTGTTTTATGGAGGAGACGGAATGCAATCCGGAATACTGTCCTTATGCGAAAGGGCATTATGACCGTGTTAACGATGCTATTTATGACTTGTTGACTCATTCGGACAATTTTAACAGGGCGCAAATTGAGGAGTATGCCAGAAAGCATCAGGTGTGTCCCTTTGAGATGTGTCTGGATATGAGTCTGTTTGCCGATGCGGTGATCTGTGATTACAATTATCTTTTTGATCCTCACGTATATTTGAAAAGGTTCTTTTCGGAAGGTATCAGCCAGGATTACATTTTTTTGATTGACGAGGCTCATAATCTGGTGGATAGAGGACGTGAAATGTACAGTGCAGTTCTGATGAAGGAGGATTTTCTTGCGCTTAAGAAGGTGGTTAAGGAAT
>JAUNGK010000302.1 GCA_030524555.1 Bacillota bacterium
CTCTCATCCTGCCACCTTAAGCTTTCACTTAATTCTACAATCATATTTTCCTATTTCCTTAACTGCTCTTAGAATATTTTCATTAATCTGCGTATCTTCATAACGCATAGGTTGCTTTACCTGTTCCAAATCCATTTCTGCTCTCATCCTGCCACCTTAAGCTTTCACTTAATTCTACAATCATATTTTCCTATTACATAAGAAAAGACACCACTTCGTAATAAAAGTGCTGTCTTTCTTACACGAACTTCTAAAGTATATCCACAAATTCCGGTTCTGTCAAGCGTCTTCATGTAAAAACTGATCAATTATAAACCGCGGACGTGCTTTCGTTTCCAGGTATATCTTACCGATATACTCTCCTACCACACCTAAGGACAATAAAATCAAACCGCCAATCGCCCACACCGAAACCATAAGCGTGGTCCAGCCTACAATAGTTGCCCCCATGAAGTGCCGGACTAAGCTGTAAATCAACATTCCAATACTGACAAGAAATACGAAAAACCCAAGCCCCGTTATAAGCCGGATCGGTCTGGTGCTAAGAGAAGTAATTCCCTCTATTGCAAAGGAAAGCATCTTTCCGAAAGGATACTTACTTTCTCCCGCAAAACGTTCCCCTCTTTCATAATAAACCACATCCCATGGATACCCGATCATAGGCACAATTCCGCGCAGGAAAAGATTAACCTCTCCAAATTCGGCAAGTCCCTCCAAAGCCCGTCTGCTCATTAAACGATAGTCCGCATGATTAAATACTGTGTTGGCCCCCATGGAATTCATCAGCTTGTAAAAGCCTTCCGCCGTAGCCTTCTTAAAAAAGGTATCCTTGGCACGGCTGCTCCTCACACCATACACAATATCTATACCGCTCAAATATTTGTCTACCATCTCATCAATTGCATTAATATCATCCTGCAAATCCGCATCCATGGAAATCACCATATCCGCATGATCCTTAACAGTCATAAGTCCCGCAAGCAATGCATTCTGATGTCCCCGATTCCGGCTCAGGTTAATGCCGCTGAAAATCACATCAGTCTCATGAAGCTCTCTTATGATCTCCCACGTTCTGTCACGGGAGCCGTCATTCACAAATACAATGCGGCTGTCCGGTGCAATCTTCCCCTTTTTAATTAAAGACAATACTTTTTCCTTAAGCCTTGCCGATGTCTCCGGCAAAACCTCCTCCTCATTATAGCAGGGAATTACCAAATATAACCTGTTATCCATCTATGAGCCTCCTGCGTCCGGTAACTTTACAAAATTAAGTATATCATAATCCTTCTTTAAATTACAGAGCATTTATTCAAATACTATTCAAAAAAGGTAACAGTTCAGCCTCGCATCCCGGATATCTCACTGCTTCTTTGATAAAAGCTTAGGACAGTCTTTCGTAAGATTTAAGAGAAACAGGCCGCACAATAATACTGCTGCCCGTAAGGCTTGTCTGAAAAGTCAATTATAAATAAAAATACTTGACCCTATAAGAAATTTTGGAGAAATCTAAGAAATCCGT
>JAUNGK010000303.1 GCA_030524555.1 Bacillota bacterium
AAAAAAGAAATATTATTAAGCTATAAAACTGAAGATTCACAGAATATAGAACAGTATATTTATGCGAATATTGAAAGAATTATAAATGATGACTCTGCGCTGAATCAGTTTTTGTCTTGGTGTTGCTTCGACACTTTGAAGGAAATAGTTGCTTATTTTGATAAACTTAATGAAGTTGAAAGAATTAAACTTGTATTAAAGAAGAGGGCAAACAAGGAAACTCTTGAAACTGTTGGAAATTTAATTGGAGTAACAAGGGAACGAGTTCGCCAAATTGAGGCTAAGGCTGTTCGTAAATTTAGATCATGGGAGAGTAGAAATAGATCTTTATTAAAGATATTTACAGATTTTAAGGAAAATACCGCACTCTCTTCAATGGAGATTGAAGAATATGTTGGCTCAACATATGGAAAATTGTATTTATATTTGATGCAAACAGATGCGGCTACTTTTGATGATTGTATATTTGATAAGCAATTAGATATGTTTATTGTTGAAGGTAATTCTATGGCGGAAAACGTTCAGCAGTATGTTGAAGAGTTACCCGAAACCTTTAATGAGAATAAACTTGAAAGTTTATTGAAATACGCAGAAGAAGAATTTGAATATCCTCGCAAGATGGTGCTTAGCGCGATAAATGATAGTTATAGGAAAACTGGTGAGGTATATCATAGAACAAGATTAACATTGGCAAATGTTTATGCAGATATTTTGAGAAAATACTATCCTGAAGGGATGCACATATATGATGATTGTGAAATGAATCAGTTTAAGCAGCATGTTTTTGAGGAATATGGAATAGAACTGACCCAGAGAAACAGAGCAATTGGTGCTGTTTTATCAAGAGTTGGAATTCTCTGTGGCAGAGGCATATACAGAATAAATGACAAAAAATTTATTTCAGATGATTTGGCAAAAAAGATTCATGATTACATAGCAAATAGTGAATCTCCGATTTTTTTAACTAATACACTTTTTAGTATTTTTGAAGAAGAACTGGTTTCGGAAGGAATTAATAATAAATATTTTTTACAGGGTATTTTGCACGAATTATTTGGAGAAGAATGGTTGTTCAAACGTGATTATGTCTCGAAAGACGAAGGATTTACTTCTGTGTATGCAGGAATAATCGGCTTCATTAAGAAATCACCATATCCTGTAAAAAAAGAAGAAATCTTTAAGGCCTTTCCTGGAATTACAGAAATAATAGTTAATATTGCAGTAAGTGATCCAGACATTCTCAATTTATTTGGTTCGTATATTCATGGAAGTAGATTAAAATTGGAGGAGGCAGATATTACATATTTAAGAAAAACAGTTGATAAATTTATTGAGCAAAAGGATGTGTGGCATTGTAAACATATCTATGAGTATGTGGCGGTTGATTATCCTTCATTATTAACAAATAATTACATCAATATTCCATTTTGTATGTATAGCCTTCTAGAATTTTTGTTTAGAAATGACTATGAATTTTCTAGACCATATATTGCAAAAAATGGGGT
>JAUNGK010000084.1 GCA_030524555.1 Bacillota bacterium
ATAAGCAGATGTCTTTTTTCTATCGCAAATACTTTCTGAAAACACTTTTTTGGTCCAGATCTATATATCGCTCAAATCCCTCGCTTATATATAATTCGTCAAATCCCATAAACTGATCCAACTTATTTGAAGCGTCTTTGTGAGGATAAGCTTCAACATAGTCGTATCCTTCCTCTTTCGCGTCTGAACATACCGCCTGTAATAATTTGTGCGCGATACCCTGACGATGATATTCTTCCGCAATCATAAAGCAATATATGGCCTTTACTTTTTCCTCTGCGGAGGATACCGCCCTCTGCATTTCTTGTATTGCATACAAAATTCCTGCGCAGTTGAGGCAATCTGCTTTCGTGTTTGCATTGCACCAGCCTATGATCTTATTGTCTGCCAATGCGACATATCCCTTGATGATACCGTTTTGTACATATTCAAGCGCCATTTTTTTCCGCTGCTCTCTGTCAGGGCGTTCCAGTGTGCGGTGGTCTGCACTGCACCAGTACACGCAATAGCAGGTGTTATCCGGATTATGGTCGTCATGAGGGGTAGTGTCAAAGAAATTCACATAAGCCTGAGCATCTTCCGGTTTTAATTTTCTGATCTCAACATTCATAAAAATACCTCCGTTTTACATATATTTTTTCATTGTCAGATGTTTATTATGTTCCCCCACCGCAAGGAAGGTAGCAATCATAAGGCTTGATAATAGTGCGAAGGACAACGGGAACGGAATTACAATTTACACGAGCAAGGCGAATATCAAACCATTTTATATTATACCAAGTTGCTGGTGCGACGGCTAGTCTCAGTGCAATGTTGACAATAGAATTTTTGTTTTATAAAATTTTATTGTATGTTAGATGATTTTGATGCAAAGGTTTGGGAATGGTATTGTCCAGATATGTGGGTGCCCCCTTCCTATGCTTGCTGCGGATCTTTTCACAAAAGAACGGCAAAATCAATAAAAATAGTCTTGACTCTCACGGAACGTCATAGCCTAAGCTTGATTTTATCAAGAAAACAGGAGGTTACCCGGATGAGAACGGTAAAGGAAGTCTCTGAAATGACAGGTATCAGCGTGCGCACGCTCCACTATTATGATGAAATCGGGCTGTTTACACCTACAGAAGTAAGTGAGGCGGGATACCGGCTTTATGACGATAAAGCCCTGGAAGCATTACAGCAGATTTTGTTTTTCCGGGAATTTGATATGCCCTTAAAGGAAATCAAAGCCATCATGGAAAATCCTTTTCTTGATAAAAAGCAGATTTTAGCAGGTCAAAGGAAAATGCTGGAGCTTAAAAAGGGGCGCTTGGAACGCCTGATATCCGGCATTGACGACATTCTGAAAGGAGAGAACAAGATGGATTTTAGTATTTTCAGTAAAACAGAACTGGAAGAGATGTTTGAGGACATTGCATCAATGTATTCGGAAGACCAGCTGCAGATACTGGCTTCTAAATTTGGAAGCATGGAGGAATATAAGCAGCAATATATCACCAATGCAGGCAAACCCAAGACGCAGGAGCATTTTGCAAAGATGGTGGAATGGTATGGTGATAAAGAGCTGGTAAGAGAGTTTATGGTGCAAACCGGCCAGTCAAGAATTGGAAAAGCGTACGGTAATCGAATTGAGGAAATATACCGAAAGATATACAGGCAGAAGGAGCAGAATGTTCCTGTATCGGATTTTTCGGTAAAGTCGCTTATCGGGGAGCTGGAATTTGTCATGAAAGAGTTTTTGCAGGTGAAGGATGATCCGAACATGCTTAAAAATCTGATGATCCTGTACCGGACCAACGCTGAAGCGGCAGAACAAAACGACCATGAATTTGGAAAGGGAATGTCCGAATACTTTGCGAATGCAATAGAAGCATTTTATGGGAAAGGACAAAAATAGATATTAGGAAAAGGAAAGTATCGAGTAGGAGGCGGTGACTAACTGCCTCCTACTCGATTTTTCAGTCAATGGTAATTTTAAACACAATCGGATAATCGCCGCTGTCATATGCGGTTTCAATATGCAGTCCATCCTGCCGTCTTTCCCACTTGGGCTGCTTGTCACAGCCAAGTACCTTTACATCTCTTATGATACCGCAGAAATTGTCACGGTGGGAAGCATCCTGCATGTCCAGAGAGGTAATAAGGTACTTACCGTCCCTGCTTGCTTTCAGTGCAGCAGCATATAAATATCCGTTTGCCGTGGTAAAACGAATGTCCTGAGGAGTGAAGTTTTTCTTAATACTGTCTGTAAACTGTCCTTCCAAAACCTGTGTGGGGCCTTCCCCTGATTTTCGCCACAGGTTTGTGTCATAGACAGCCTCGCCGTTTATCTCCAGCCATTTTCCGATATCTAACAGAATATCCCTGTCTTCTTTGGGGATGGTACCGTCAGCCTTGGGACCTACGTTTAACAAGAGACAGCCGTTTTTGCTGACAATATCTACCAGATCGCAGACAATATCGCTGGCAGGGCGGTAGCAGTTATCCTTCGTATAGCCCCATGAGTTTAAGGCTACAGAAGTGTCAGTCTGCCAGAAGAACGGTTTTCGTTCGGCAAATTGTCCTCTTTCTACATCAGGCACTGCGGTTCCAAACATAAAGGCATCATGCTTGTAGGTGATAACAGCGTCATAGCCTTGTTCGGCAGCGCGATTATAGTAATATGCGGCAAACTTTTTCAGATAGGGCTTAAAAGCACTGTGTTGAATCCACCAGTCGAAATAGAGGATTCTCGGCTGATACTTATCAACGATTTCGCAGGTTCTTACAAGCCAGTCCTGCAGATATTCCTCAGAAGGAGCGGGGGTGCTGAATATATCATGAAACTCTCCGGCAGGCATGGAGGGCCAGTAGAGGTCGCCCCGCATAAGAGGCTCCTTGATATCACTGTCAAACTCCTTACCGCAGCCCATATAGAACCAGTGCTCCGCACGGTGTGAGGATGTGCCGACCTTTAAGTTCCTGGCATTGCAGCAGCTTTTGATTTCTCCCAGAATGTCTCGATGGGGCCCCTTTTCACAGGAGTTCCAATGAGATATTTCACTGTTATATAATTGAAAACCGTCATGGTGCTCCGCTACGGGAACAACATACCTTGCACCGGCCTTTGCGAAGAGCTCTGCCCATTCCTCGGGATGAAAATTTTCGGCCTTAAACAGGGGAATGAAATCTTTATATCCAAATTCAGTATGCTTTCCGTAGGTTTCAATATGGTGCTGATATTCCACGGAGTCCTTCATATACATATTTCTCGGATACCATTCATTTTGGAAGGCGGGAACGCTGAATACGCCCCAATGAATGAAGATTCCGAATTTGGCGGATCTGTACCATTCGGGAACCCGGTAGGCAGACAGCGACTGCCAGGTGTCCTTGTAGGGCCCCTTTTCAATTACGTCATCAATGGTTTTGAGATATGCAGATAAGTTGTACATTGTTTTCCCTCTGTTTCTTAGTGTCATTATGTAAAATGAATTTGTTTGCCGTATTTTCTACAGACTTTGTATGTGACGCTATTATATCAAAAAACAGGATTGCATGCTACCGGTGTTTGCAAAGTATAAAAATTTGTTGATATGCAAACTCTATATGGTATAATATAGTCAAATACTGAAGGGAAGTGATACTATGGCACCAGTAGTACAAACGATTAGTAATAATATTATGGAAACGGAATACTCTGAAAAAAATGCCATAGGCGCATTATACAATGAGCTTGCCAAGGGAATTACAAGCATGAAAAAAGGTGAGGTTTATACCATTGAAGAGGCATGGGAGGAAATTGATAGAATATAGTGCTTATTGAGAAACCAAAGAAATATAAAATAGTCATTTCAAAGGATGCTCTTTTAGATATTAAATCTACAAAGAAGTACATCCTTGATACATTCAAATATCGTGAATATGCCGAAAATTTCTCAAAAAAGATAAAAAAGGCAATCAAGGAATTGGATTCTTTTCCTAGAGGATATGAGGACACAGGGTATGTCATTGAGGGGTTAAGCATTTATTTCAGACCATATAGTACATATATAATCTTTTTTGTCGTAGAAGAGTCCACAATTACGGTTATCCGGGTTTTGAAGGACAGAATGTATTGGCAGTCCATTATAAAGAAAATGCAGAAAATAAACAGATAAGAGCAGGCTTGCTTTTATCTGTTTTTTTGTATTTCATCTGAAATTGTAAGTTATAATGGACTTTTAGTGCTTATCGATATAACATGGATAATATACTTGGTAAGATCATGTACCTACACAGAAACTGCAAGGCGTTTGCCTTACATGAAATAAGGGAGTAAACCTATGCTAATACCGTCTAAATTAAAAAAGGGAGATCGGGTTGCAATAGTCAGCCTGTCCAGCGGAATGCTGGGAGAGGACTTTTGCAGCCATAATGTGGAAATCGGAGTCAGGCGTTTAAGGGAGCTTTTACTGGAGCCGGTTTTTATGCCGAATGCGCTGAAAGGAATTGCTTTTTTAAAGGATCATCCTGAAAAGAGAGCGGAGGATTTGAAAGCGGCCTTTTTAGATCGTGAGATCAAAGGAATTATCTGTGCGATTGGAGGAGACGATACATACCGCACCCTGCCGTACCTGATGGAGGATCATGAATTTATTCAGGCGGTTCATGATACGCCGAAGCTTTTCACAGGTTTTTCCGACACAACAATTAATCATTTGATGTTTTACAGATTGGGAATGCAGACATTTTATGGCCCCAATTTTATATGCGACTTGGGAGAGATTGCAGGTGAAATGCTGCCTTATACCAAAGAAGCGTTTTTGAATTATCTGGAGGGCAATATGCAAAAGGATATCAGACCAAGTAAGGTTTGGTATGAGGAACGCAGAGATTTTTCGGAAGCGGCAGTTGGAACAGAACGTGTGACGCATCGGGAAGTTCATGGATTTGAGATTCTTCAGGGGCCGGAACGGTTTCAGGGAGAACTACTGGGCGGATGCCTGGAAAGCTTGTACGATATATTGTCATCTGCCCGGTATGCGGATCAGCGGGAGATTTGCGACAGGTACCATATTTTTCCGTCTCTGAATGAGTGGAAAGGGAAGCTCCTCTTTGTGGAGACCAGCGAGGAAAAGCCGGAACCGGAGCTGGTGAGAAAAGAGCTGGAGGCTTTAAGAGTAAAGGGTGTGTTTGAAGCAGTAAATGGAATCATTGTAGGAAAACCACAGGATGAACAGTTTTATGAGGAATACAAACTGATATATAAAGAGGTGGTGGATAATCCCGGACTGCCCATTCTTTATAATGTGAATTTCGGGCATGCGCTGCCAAGAACGGTATTGCCTTATGGCGCCTGTGTACAGGTGGATGCAAAAGAACAGATTATATCGATCATAAATTAATAATAAGGAGGGACAGGGTATGACCTTATGTGACGATATACGCTATTTGACAGACAGGGCTTTATGGGAAACGGAAAATCTTATGAAATGTATTCCCGATGAGCTGTGGAATAAACGAAATGACGGGATTCCCATGTGGAAGTATCTTTATCATACCCTGTATTCCATGGACAGATGGTACATTAATCCCAGTGATCCCGCATATGAAAATCCTGATTTTCATACGGAAATCCTGGCAGATTTAAACGTTATTCCCGGGGAGGAGAGGGTAGAAAGAGGCCAAATGGAAAATTACTTTTACCGGATCAGGGATAAGATACAGGGTTATACTGCCGGACTGGAGGATCATGCGCTTTCCCAGAACCCGGAAGGCTGTGATATGAGCAGATTTCGTCTGATTCTGGGACAATTCAGACACTGGCACCGGCATATGGGAGTGATATACGGGTTTCTGGTGGAGGATACGGGCAAATGGCCCTATGTGCTTAATATGCTTGGGAAATATCCGGAAAAGCCTATGCCTAACTATTATGGAGATGTATAAAGAGTGTTAGAACAATTTACCTATAGATGAGGGAATAAGGATGGGAAAGAAAGTTAAAAGCAAATTTCAGGTAATTGTGATCATGATAATTGCACTGCTGCTGTTTTTAGGAAGCTTTGCATTTATTATCTTTTGCGATAGGATGGAGAAACAGGGATACGGGAATCTTCCATGGATATGGATAGGTATTATCGGTTTCTTTGCCTTTGATATTATCAGTATCGTGCTGATCTTTCATATTTATGGAGACGCCCTTTATTATGATATGGCGGGTAAGGACAAAAAGTACAACGCAGTTCCGTTATCGCAAATAAAGGATATGAGCAGGTACCGTGTTCATAAGATACTTACAGCCCGCAGATTTAAGGAACTTCAAAACGGGTATTTTAGGAGAAAGATATTTACCTTTTCCAAGGATTCCATATGCTATTATGTGAAATGTGTGGACATTGCCTTTGCTTCGGGGAATATAGCGGAAACAGTGGATACGGAATTTCAGCGCTTTGACCAGATCGCAGAGGAGAACAAATGTACCTGTCTGCTTTTGGTGCTTTATAAGGATCAGGTTACCCGGGAGGATATGGAGACGGTAAAGGAGCTGTCCAAGAATTTGTTTGTTTGCGAGTCAGTGATGCCTGCAAGAATAGACAGGGCAAGCGTGATTGTTCTTGTGGATGCAATGACCGGTAGGGGATATTTTTTTGATACTCGCAGCAAGCTTAGCATAACGGTATATGCACATGGATGTCGTCTGCTGAAAAAGTATTTTATGAAATAGGAGAACCCCGGGCGCTTCTTAGAAATCGACGGAGGGATGAAAATGCCAGGTGTGAAAATGAAAATTATGATTGTGGAGGATGATGAGGCTCTTGCCGGAGAGGTTCGGTCTTTTCTTGAAAAATGGGGCTATGAGGTAAGTGTGGCAGAGAGGTTTGACGAAATAACGCAGGAGTTCTCAGAGCATAAGCCGCAGCTGGTGCTTATGGATATTAACCTGCCCTACTATGATGGCTTTTATTGGTGCACCCGGATCAGGCAGATTTCGGAAGTGCCAATTATTTACATCAGCAGCCGGAATGATGACAGGGATCAAATCATGGCCATAGCCCAAGGCGGGGATGATTATGTAGAAAAGCCGTTTCGGCTTCAAATACTGCGGGCAAAAGTCGAGGCGATTCTCAGGAGAACCTATCAGTATAAGGTCAAGGAACAGATTTTTATAAGTGTGGGATTGGAATTTGATCCTGTATCTTCCAGTTTGTTTTTTGACGGAAAGGAAATTGAACTGACCAGATCAGAGAGAAGGATATTTTCAAGGCTGATGGAAGCAAGGCCGGATGTGGTATTCAGGGATGAACTGATGATGGAGCTTTGGAATACGGATGAATATGTATCGGACGGAACGCTTACGACGGTTATATGCAGACTGCGAAACAAGCTGAAATGTGCCTGTGGGAAGAATATCATCAATACCAAAAAGGGGCAGGGGTATTTTGTACTATGAGTTATTTTAAGAAGAATTGTAAATGGTTATTGCTTTGTGCGGGGATGGTTCTGTCTTTTAATCTTTACTTTATTGTTCTTATGCGGGATAGGAATGTGGCATATCTTTATTATCTGGATTTTCTTATTTTAACATTTTTCCTGGTTATTATAGGAGTGGATTTTGGCAGATATCGGAAAGACGAAAAGGAAAAAAGGAAGCTTATGCAGGGCGATGATGTGGTAAGCTTATTGCTTTCTGATTTTGAAAACAAGGATATTGCGGAGCATGACGTGCAGGTCCTTAAGGAAAAGCTGCAGGAACAGTTTCGGGAGAACTGCGAGCTGCAGGATTATGTGGCGAAATGGTGCCATGAATTTAAAATTCCTTTATCCGCAAGTCTGTTAATGGATGAAAAAATAGAGGATAGAGAACTGAGGAATTTGATGCGCGGGCAGCTGGAAAAGATGAACCAGCAGGTCAATTCCATGATGCTTGGATGTAAAATGCAAAGTCCTTTGTTTGACTTGCAGATTAAAAAGGTTTCTCTGCCGGAGTGCGTGAAGTCCTCTGTCAGAAACAACCAGTTTTTTCTTATTCAAAAGGGCTTTTCCATGAAGCTTCAGGTGGAGGAACATTTGGTATACAGTGATCCTGCATGGCTGGTCTATGTTCTGGATCAATTGATTAGTAATGCGCTTAAATATGTGAGGGAGGAACCAAAGATTAGTATATGGACGGAGGCAAAAGAAAAGCAGGTGCAGCTTTTTATAGAGGATAACGGGGAAGGAATAAAGGATTGTGATGTAGGAAGGATTTTTGAAAAAGGATTTACCGGAAGTAATTATCATAACGGAAAGTACAAGTCCACAGGGATGGGGCTTTATATGGTCTCCAAGATTATAGGAAGGCTTGGGCATGAGATCCGTGTGGAAAGCCAATACGGAGCCTATACAAGGTTTTGTATTGTTTTTAAAAATAATGATTATTTCATGCTTTAACCTTACGGAAAATGTAATGTTAAAGGTGATTTTGTAATGTGGATGTAAGGATTTTGAGACCAAATTTCTTTATACTGATAGCATCCCCTAAGGGAAACAGCTTTGACTGTAAAAACTGAAAACATTTAAGGAGATGAAGATTTAAGTATGAATGACAACAAAGTAGTTGAAATTAAAAATTTGGTTAAAAATTACGGAACAAAGGAAATCCAGACCAAGGCGCTTAAAGGGATCGATCTGACGATTTATCAAAATGATTTTATAGCAATTATGGGGCCGTCCGGTTCGGGAAAAACCACACTCTTAAATATTCTTTCCACTATTGACAAGCCTACGCTGGGCAGTGTCGTTTTGGATGGCAGGGATATTACCAGAATAGCGAACAAGGAGCTGTCAAAGCTTCGCAGAGACAAGATTGGTTTTATTTTTCAGGATTATAACCTGCTTGATACCATGACCTTGCAGGATAATATTGCGTTACCGTTGTCTTTAAACGGAGTTTCAAGCAAAGAATGTATCGGAAAGACGGAAGTGCTTGCGACGGTGTTTGGTCTGAAGGATCATTTAAAAAAGTATCCCTATCAGTTATCAGGCGGGCAAAAACAGAGGGGAGCAGCCTGCCGCGCACTCATCACCGACCCGGAAATTATATTTGCGGATGAACCTACCGGTGCACTTGATTCTAAGTCCGGCAGAGAACTGCTGGAGTGCCTTAGAAATGTAAATGAAGGTAAAAAGGCAACAATTCTTATGGTAACTCATGACCCGTTTTGCGCTTCCTATGCCAGGGATGTTTACATCTTAAGTGATGGAAGGATTAAATGTAAGGTAAGCAGGGGAACGGACCGGAAAGAATTTTATGACAGGATTATAGATGTACAGACCTCTATGGGAGGTGATCTTACATGCGAATGATGAAACTGGCATTTTTAAACTTTAAGAGTAATTTTAAAAATTATCTTTCTTTGGTAATTTCATTGGCTTTTACCATTTTGATTTTTCTGAATTTCCAGAATGTGGTGTATTCGGACGCATTGGATGTTTTAGGAACGCAGAATAAGAATTATGTTGACATATTGATACAGGTTATTTCCCTTGTGTTGGGATGCTTTATGTTCTTTTTTATCTGGTATTCCACCAATGTTTTCCTGACTAAGAGGAAAAGGGAAATCGGTATTTATGTTTTTATGGGGCTTTCCAACCAAAGAATTGCCAAATTATATATGATAGAAACTACGCTGATCGGTTTGTCTGCGTTATTTTTGGGGATATTCTTTGGAATTCTTACCACAGGATTGTTTCAGATGGTTTTGCTGGCGCTTTCCGATATTGCAGTGGATATCAGCTTTCGGTTTACTCTGCCGCCGATTTTCATTACAGCCGGAGTTTACTTGGCAGTATATTTATTGTTTGTGTTAAAGGGATACTTCAATATTGTCAGAAGCAGTGTACTGAATATGATTACCGGAACCAGGCAGAATGAGTATATAAGGCAGAAAGTGGCGATCCTATGGCTTAAATCCGTATTGGGCATAGGAGTTCTTGGACTGGGGTTTTATATGGCAGTTAAGGAGGGCGGCCAGGAGGTAATGGGTAATGCTTTTGCGGCAGTGGCATTGGTAATTGCAGGAGTTTACCTGCTTTTTGGGGGACTGATACCTTTGATTTTTCAGGGACTTGCAAAGAACAAACACTTCTTATACTGCAAACAGAGGTGCTTGTGGATCAACAATGTGATCTTCCGCATGAAAAAGAATTACCGTACCTATGCAATGGTGTGTATATTGGTGCTTTGTTCGGTTACGGCTCTGGCAACAGGATTTGCCATGAAATACAGATATGATAATATGCTGCATTTTGAAAACACATACACCTTTCAGCTTGTCAGCAATCAACCTGACCCGGATGAACAGGCGAGAGAACTGATAGAGAAAAAGAGCAAAATTGCATACAGTACAAGAATCAAAATACTGGCTTTGGATGGAACTTTGGTACATGCCAATGTGAATTACGGCCAATATGCGGTGGTGGCCTATACGGAGCTAAAAAAATTGGCGGCGGATGCTCATCTGGAGTTTGACTTAGAGGAGCCGGCGGATGATGAGGTAATCAGAGCCTCTCATCTTTATCTTTTATCATTGATTACAGACCGTTCCCGTATACAGCTGGATATTAACGGGAAAACATATCGACAGACAGAGGAAGTCAATGTTCCTTATCTGGGCTATCTGCAGGAGCAAATGAGCTTTTATGTTGTAAATGATGAGGAATATGAAAAACTGCTTCCCCTGGGAAAAGAGCTGTATACCTATAATTATCGAATTGAAAATCTGAATGCCTTTGAAGAAGCCAGGGCTTTGCTGGATGAACTGGTCAGCGATACCGAAGAAAATTATACCGGACGGATTGCCGTTAATCCCCAAAGAGGTGATAAGGACTGGATTAAGGTACTGTATTCTCTTTGTATTTTCATGTTTATGGTATTTATTCTTGCAAGTGGAAGCATTATGTTTATGAAATTATACAATGATGCCTTTGAAGAGAAGGAACGATATCTGGTCATGAAAAAGATGGGCTTTGAGGAAAGGACACTTTTAAAATCTATTGCAAGGGAGTTGGGAACGGCTTATGCGGTGCCCTTTGCTGTAATGCTGATTGCCTCTTATTTTTCGGTTCATGCGTTGGAGAAAATGATGTATACCAGCTTGTGGAGCATTCACCTTGTAAGTGTTCTGGTGGTGTTTGTGATCTTTTTGATTTGTTACCTTTTGTCTGTTACGATGTATAAGAGGAATGTGGGCATATAGGAGTAATTCCGGAAAATGAATTGTTACAAGGTTAACAATAAAAAGAATAAAATAACTTGTAATTAAGAACTTAATATGATATAGTAGACGCAAAGCATATGATTTCTATAAGCGAAAGCTTACCTGGCAGCACTGCTGCGTCTTACAGAACATGTCTGTTCTCAATTTTTGAAATCCTGCTTTTAAATCCAATAATGATAAATAAGCAGGAAAGGACAGAAAGTAAGAGAATTAAAGCGATCCATGAGAATGTAAGAAGGATCAGGACGTTGGAGAGGAAGGGAGTCAGATATATGCAGAGGTGGGAAGAGCTGTACTACGCTAAAGAAGATGGCAAGATCGAAGGAAAGATTGAAGG
>JAUNGK010000085.1:0-4033 GCA_030524555.1 Bacillota bacterium
CCGAAGAAATCTTATTGGACTTTTGGGGGTCGGAAGAGACAGCCCTTTTGTCAGAGCGAAACACCGTAAAACAAAAAATTCTTACCCTCAGATAGGCCGCATCAGGATAACGAAACTGCAGGTTTAATATGTGAAGAAGCCATGTTACTTTAACCCGGAAGGAAAGCGCCGTCGTGTCTGCGCCGCTTTTCTGCCCGGCTATCCTATACCTGATTGGCACAAACAATACCAGCAGGATGAGCAAAAGTGCTATTGCAAGCAGCACTAAAACAAAAATTCCTAATATTTTTAATACGTTCAGTATTATGGAAATCATAATGATACCTCACTGTTATCCTGATGCGGCCTGGCTTTCAGCTTTAGGTATTCTTTTAAATTACAAGAGCCGGTATATTCCAGACACTCCTGCGTAATCTTCATAATGATTTGTACAGCTTCATCATAATCGGAAGCAATTCCCACAATAACGGGGGGATGGTATCTATAGTATCTCTGCTGTAAATAAGCGCTGTGAAAAATTTCCAGCTGGTCAGCGCCATGTGCAACAGTAATTACATGTACCTGTACTCCGGCATGATGTTTTAGCTTCCATTTGATTTTGGATGGATTTTTAATAGTATCGCCAACATAAAGATATTTATAAAATTTCATGACAATTTATCCTCATTGTCTTCATTGTACCATATTATATAAAAATACCAAAGTAAAATATTGACAAATTGAATGAATATCTTATACTTAAAAATGTATAGTATATTACATTTATGTGTGTAATTATACATTATGGGGGTGACAAATGAAAGATATAGCAAGAATGGCCTTGACACCGGGAATGGAAATCGGTGCCGATGTATTTAATTACAAAAATGAATTAGTAGTTCCTGCCGGAACTAAAGTAGACGGCAATGTGATCAGTAAGTTAAGCCGTCATTCCATTATCTGTGTCACTGTCAAAGAGGATATGCAGTGACTCATTTTGAAAAAATCCGGTTAAGCAAAGGCTTTCAAAAATTCTGGGATGCATATTACCGTGCTATGCCCAAGTACCGCGAAATGATGAGAAAACTGGCTTTCACTGGTATCCCCTTTCAGATGGACGAGTTGATGCAGATATATTACGATATCAGTTCATCATTGGACCATCCCGAATATCTTCTTGACTATCTTTATAACATGCTTCCCACTGAGGATGATTTTACATATGCCCATTGTTTAAACTCTGCATTGATTGCAGGCTTATTTGCATCATGGTTTTCTCTTCCTGAGGAAAAAACCACACTTCTTATTCAGTGCGGCTTCCTTTATGATATCGGGAAATTACAGCTTCCAAATGATTTAATCTGGAAGCCGGGGAAATTAACCGATCTGGAATTTGAAAAAATTAAAACTCATACCTTTCTTTCCTTCCAGATGCTTCAGAACCTTCCTGTTGATTCCTGTGTTATTAAGGCAGCTCTTATGCATCACGAAAGGTTTGACGGTTCAGGATACCCTTCCAAGCTTCATGACAATCAAATTGATATATATGCACGCTACATTTCCATCATTGATGCCTATGAGGCAATGACCTCGGCAAGAACCTACCGTGAGTCCAAAAATCCTTTTCAGGTTATTGATATCTTTGAAAATGATGCCTTTAAATACGATACCGAAATATTAAGGCCTATTTTGTACCGTCTTGCCAGCCATATGATCGGGTTAAATGTTATGCTGAATAATGACCAGATCGCCGAAGTGATCATGGTTAACCAGGGGCACCTGGGCAGACCGCTCCTTCGGGATGAAAACGGTAATTTTATCGATCTTATGACACGAAAGGATTTAAGCATTAAAGGCATATATTAATTTATGAATTAAAATACTGATCAAAAATTCTTTTGGCGATAGGTACTGCATAATCTCCGCCTGCTCCGGCTCCCTCAATAATGATGGTCACAGCGATCTTGGGATCATCTGCCGGAGCAAAGCCGGTAAACCATGCATGGCTGTCGCCCTTAACGGTTCCGTACTCTGCAGAGCCTGTTTTACCTGCCGCAGTATAGGAAAGTCCTTTTAATCTGGTAGCAGTTCCCTCTTCCACCACATCTTCCATTAGCTGTTTCAGGATATCCGCTTCCTCCTTACTCATCAGCTTTCCATATGCAGAGGGAGAAAATTCCTTCACTTTATTTCCGGCACTGTTTTGAACATAATCAATCAAATAGGGTTTCATCAAAACCCCCTCATTGGCAATTGCACATGTAATCATATTCAGCTGCAATGGTGTAATGGAGGTAGTTCCCTGCCCAATGGATACCTGCATCATATCTGCATCCGAAATGTCCTCGGTAACATCCACTCTGCTTATGCCTGAGGTAAAGGCGACCGGAAGCTCCTGATTAAACAACAGAGAATTTAGTGTGTTTTCAAAAGAACTGCGGTCTAAGGACAAGCCAATATTCGCAAAGGAGGTATTGCAGGATTTCGCAAAGGATCTGGTAAAGCTTACCGAACCATGCACGGAACCGTGGTAGCATTGAATACGATCCTCTCCTCTTGTAATGGAACCTGTACACTGGTAACTGTAATTTTGCCAGGTGTCGGGATTTTCCCTGATATATTCAAGAGCAGTCACAATTTTAAAGGTGGAACCGGGAGGGTAAAGTCCCTGTGTAACACGGTTTAATAGTATGCTGCTTTCACTATCACTAATAAGCTCATCCCAAATGCTTTCAATCTGCTCCGGATTAAAATCCGGTTTGGATACCATAGCAAGAATCCTTCCGGTTTCAGGTTCCGTTACGATAATTGCCCCCTGATAAACGCCAAGCGCTTTGGACGCAACCTCCTGTAATTCCACATCCAGCGAGGTGTAAACGTCATCACCGGGATACTTCTCTCCCACTACATCTAAAGAAGCCTTTTGGGATAAAGGCGCATTGGAATTAATCAGGTAATAATTGGCCTGCGCCTCTACACCCATTCTGCCGTTAGTAGCATAACCTACCGCATGTGAAAAGAGATTTTGATAGGGATACTCTCTCTTTTCATTTCCTTCCTCATCAACAACGGTTCGTGCCAGAATATTGCCATCCGCAGAATAAATACTTCCTCTCCGGTTTTGAGCAAGGAGCATTTGTTGTCTGCCATTGTAGCTATTGTTGATTAATTCCTGCTGATGGGTAACTGAATAGTAAGCAATATAGCCTGCCATCACAAGAAAAAGCAGGGTAAAGCCCCAGGTAACCAGCATAATTTCGCGATTTTTCTTTTTTTTCTTTTTAATTGGTTTATTGTTCTTATTCGTCCTCAAAATTTCTACCTATCTTATCATTATAGTCTTCATCATCATTATCCGATATTGATGAGTATCCTTCTTCGGCATCTGCATAATCCCTTCTTTTTTGGGTGGCAGATTGCTTTTTCCTTTTTCGCTTTTTGGGGAGCTCACTCTCATCCTGCTTGATCATATACAGTCCTTCTATAATGGAAAACATGATCAAGGTAGTTAAAACGGAGCTTCCTCCGTAACTGATCAGCGGCAGGGTTACGCCTGTAAGAGGAATAAACTTGGTTCCTCCGCCAATCGTTAAAAATACTTGAAAAATATAAGTTACACCCAGACCGAAAGCGGTAAGCTGATAAAATTTGTCATTCAGTCCCGCTGAAGTATTCATAAACATTATAAAACAGCTTACGCATATGAGAATCAGACAAATAGCAAAAATAATCCCCAGTTCCTCTGCAATTGCAGAGAAAATAAAGTCTGCCTCCACGACAGGAATGGATTGAGGCGTACCTTTGTAAAGTCCAAGCCCGAACCAGCCTCCGCTGGAAATAGCAAACAGCGACTGGGTAATCTGATAACCTCCTGCAGAATCGATCAGACTCCAGGGGTCCTGCCACGCCTGCACTCTTATTTGAACATGATTAAATACGCTGTAAGCAATGTATGCTGCAAGACTTCCTCCCGCAGCTCCGGCAAACAGATACAGAAAATTTTTAGTTGCCACAAATACCATCAAAACATAAACAATAAAGAAAATAAGTGCAC
>JAUNGK010000085.1:4043-11520 GCA_030524555.1 Bacillota bacterium
AACCAGCACAATTACATGTGCCGCTGCAATCACCGCAGTGGTAAATACTTCAAAAAAACCTGATGACTTATATAATGCACTGGCAACGAAAAACACAAACAATATTTTTACAAATTCCGAAGGCTGGAAGGTAATGCCTGCAATGGAATAGGATAATTTGCTTCCGTAGGTGGTTTGTCCCAAAATCATTACCACCAAAAGCGCTGCAATCCCTACTAATGCATATACCCATTTCAGGCTCTTTAAGAACTTGAATTTGTGCACAAAGAAGGGAATAATCAGCGCAATAACAAGTGATCCCGTTACAATAATAAACTGCTTTACTGCACTTTTAAAATTCAATCTTGTCAAAATCACAAAGCCAATGCTGAGCAGCATACACATATTATTTACAATAAGCCGATTGGCTTTGGGATACAGCATTCTGAAAAGGGCTATCGCTGCATACAAAATAATTTCCTGAAACGCATAAAAAAATAAATACGTAATATCTCCGGTTTCAAAGCAAATTACCAAAAAGCTGCTGAAATGGAACGCAAACATAAGCAAATTCTGACGGATATATATTCCGTTTCTGCGCTCCTCGTCCTGGTAACGAAATACTGCAAAGCATTCATAAGTATACAGGGTAATCAGCAATGCCATTACATATTTGGAAAATTCGCTGACATATAATTCCATTTACTCTACTCCTCGCTTATAATGTCCGGTAGTGTACTGCTCATATATAGGCGGCTTATTAACGCCCCTTTAATGCTCTTTAAAATATTCTTTAATGGGGCAGGTTTCCTCTTCCCCTTCTGTGGTAAAATCTAAACGACAGCAAAGAGGTTCTTTTGCCCAATCGCCCAAAAGCTTATGAAGGGATAAAGGCACGCTGTTATATATTACATTATAACAGGAATGACAGTCGTGATAAACAGGAAACATTTTGCCGTATCGATCCTTTAACATGGTAAAGCCAGGCCTTGCGGCGCAGGTACCCTTTGTTTTTTCAAGACAGCCTGCTGTAATCATCATAGGAAGCCTTCCATAAACCAGAACGGATCTGGAAAGGGTTTCTTCTTCAAAATGAAGCAATGTCTTCCACTCAGCCCCGTTACATTCCACTGGAAGATATAGTTCCGCCGCTTTTGCAGAGAAAAAACGGATACTTTCCCTGTTCCATGCATATAGCCCTGTATCAAGCACAAGCTGTTCTCGTGAGAGATATTTTTCAAAAAATCCCAAACTTTCAAGGTTCCTTACAAGGACTCCGTGAACTAATCCATTTGCTGCAGCCAATCTGATTTCTTTCAGATATTTCTCCTGGGGCCATCTGGAAACATAGGGAGCGGCAATATATATTTCCTGTGCTTCCCCGCTTAGCATCTTATGCTTATCCAATAATTCCCAAAGAACATCTGCCCCTAATTCTGCGAACAGTCCGTAATCCAGATATATACGATCCACTTCCTGACTTAAGGCAGAAAATAATTGCGGCCTGGTTTGAACCAGCACATGAAGCGCTCTTACCGGCTTTGGGTCTGATACTTCCTTGCTTTTGGCTCTTCCGGAATGCGGGATAGGAACTTCCGGTAATGCTCTTCTGCTCTGGCAGGAGGGGCCGTTACTCTTAATTATCGCAGCCTCCATGCATTCCGAGGCAGTTCGTCTAAGCTCATTGATGGCTCCGATGGGCATAAAAATGTTCCCTGTTGTTTCCAGCTCTACCTCACTGATTTCAAGCAGCGAATTGCCGCTTTTCTTGATCTGACTGATAATCTTATCTTCGGATAAGGGCTGCTTTAGAGCCTGTTGTACCGTTTGTCCTGTACATGTGACAGATACCCTGCCGCACTTTAAGGTTATTGTGGCAGCTTTTCCGGCTTCCATAGTAACCTTGGCATTGGTTTTTAAGGAAAGCTTATCTGTTAAATATTTCTCTTCTATGGATTTTAATAACTCAGCACTGGTTTCCGTATAGGAGGGAGAATGAAGGGTGAGCAGTTCCTTTCCGTTTCGGGTATGGTAATAACCGCTTCCCGTATTGCTCCTTAAATATAAGGAGTTTAAAAGCTCCATGTCCTTTGGATCTATTTGATACTCTTCCGGGCTCTCATAATAAAGATCTATATATTTTCGATAGATAGCGCTGACACCTGCCGCATATTCCGGCCTTTTCATTCTTCCTTCTATCTTAAAGGAATCAATGCCTGCATCAATCAGCTCCGGAATAAGGTTAAGGGTGCACATATCTCTCATACTTAAAGGATAACATTCCGGTTCCTTTTCTATTTGATAGGGAAGACGGCATGGCTGGGCGCATCTGCCCCGGTTCCCACTGCGTCCTCCTAAAATGCTGCTGAAAAGACACTGCCCCGAATAGCAATAACACATAGCTCCGTGTATGAAGGCTTCTACCTCCACTTTGGTGGTTTCTTTAATGTGTTTGATTTCCTCAAGGGACAGCTCTCTGGCAGGTACAACTCTGGTAATGCCTTCCTTTTTCAGCATTTCGGTTCCCCACGCCCCGGTTAAGGTCATCTGGGTGCTTGCATGCAGGGGAAGATCAGGAAAGTGATTTCGAATAAAACAAAGAGCTCCCAAATCCTGTACAATTACACCATCCAGTCCCTCCTGATAAAGGGGATTGATGAAATCGTACAACCCATCCAGTTCCCGCTCCTTTACCAGTGTATTTACCGTAAGATATACTCGGCGTCCAAACACATGGGCATAATGGAGCCCTTCACATATTTCAGCCTGGGAAAAGTTGTCCGCATATGCTCTTGCACCATAGCGGTCACCGCCCAGATAAACAGCATCAGCTCCTGCACTGATTGCACCCTTTAGGGCCTTATAATTTCCGGCTGGAGCCAGTAATTCAACCTTTTTCATAAATACTCCTACTGTTGTATAGAAAAAGCTGTCCACTAAAGACAGCTTTTCGTTAACTTTTTAATTCGGTTTCAAGTCTTATAATCTTCTTGGCATTTTCATTCAGCTCATTTTGAAGTGATTTAACATTCTTTTCGGTGTTTTCCAGCTTGATCTGAGCTGCAATCAATTCATGCTTCAAATTGTAAAGCTCCTTTTCCTTAGTCTGGATTTCCTCCTCCAAAAGAGTGATCTGCTTTTTGGCCTTAAAATAATCATCTGCGATATTAAGCTGCAGCAAAACATTCTGTGTATCTAAAGGCTGGCGTTTAAAGGCTTCCACCTTGCTATATTCAGACATTTTATTGTTAATATATGAGGCTACCTTTTGAAGATATTCTTCACTTTCATATCCACTTAGTGTAAACACTTTTCCGCCAATGATTACTTCCGTATCCGTTTTGATTGACATCAGGCTCACCTCTCTACATACAAAATATATAGCTTATCCACAGTTAATTATACAATATTTATTATAAGCAGATTACTGTGGAATTTCAAGTCCTAAATGATGATACGCCGCATCTGTTACAACTCTTCCTCTGGGGGTTCTGTTGATAAACCCGTTTTTCAGTAGATAAGGCTCATAAACATCCTCAATGGTGCCGGGATCCTCCCCTATGGAGGCTGCTAGGGTGTCAAGACCTACGGGACCTCCGCTGAATTTCCGGATCATGGTCAAAAGAATATTTCTGTCAATATGATCAAGCCCCATTCGGTCTACATCCATCAGATCAAGCGCTGTCATTGCCACGTCTTCTGTAATGATGCCATCATGCTTTACCTGGGCATAATCACGTACCCTTTTTAAAATTCTGTTGGCAAGTCTTGGCGTACCCCTGCTGCGTCTTGCCATCTCCATAGCGCCGGCAGGCTCTACCGGTGCATTTAAGATACGTGCGGAATGCATAATAATCATTTGAAGCTCTTCCACAGAATAAAACTCAAGTCTGTGAATAATACCAAACCGGTCTCTAAGGGGAGCTGTCAATAATCCGGCTCTCGTAGTAGCGCCGACAAGTGTAAAGTGTGGCAGATCCAATCTGATAGAACGGGCCGTAGGCCCCTTTCCAATCATAATGTCAATGGCATAATCTTCCATAGCCGGATACAAAACTTCTTCAACCTGGCGGTTTAACCGGTGAATTTCATCTACAAACAAAAGATCTCCTTCCTGAAGGTTATTAAGAATCGCCGCCATTTCTCCGGGCTTTTCGATAGCAGGGCCACTGGTAATCTTCATATTTACGCCCATTTCATTAGCAATAATTCCTGCAAGGGTGGTCTTTCCAAGTCCCGGCGGGCCGTAAAAGAGCACATGATCCAAAGAATCCTGACGCTGCTTTGCCGCCTCTATATATATTTTCAAACTATCTTTAATTTTGGATTGACCGATATAGTCGGTCAATCTTTGTGGCCTTAAAGACCCTTCAATTTTGACATCCTCTTCCTGTAATTCAGTTTCTATCATTCTTTTAGCCATGATATATCCTTTTCCTATTAAAACATATTCTTAAGTGCAAGCTTTAGAATCGTCTCAACATCCATATTTTCTTCGGTATGAACCTCTTTAACAGCCCGAAGGGCATCCGTTACGGAATATCCAAGCGCAACTAATGCCTCTACAGCATCATTTCTTATATGAGCATCTAAAGCTTCTGAGGAATCCGGCAGCTTATGCTGCATTTCCTTGTGAACAAGGGTATCCTCAAGCGAAATCTTATCCTTCAGATCAAGGATTACTCTTTCTGCAGTTTTCTTTCCTATTCCGGGAGCCTTGGAAATACTTGCCGCATCCCCGGATATAATTGCAAACCGAAGACTGTCTGCGCTCATAACAGATAAAATAGCTAATCCTCCCTTTGGACCAATACCATTTACCGTAATCAGCTTTTTGAAAATTTCCAGTTCATCCCTTGATAAAAATCCAAACAGGCTGAACATGTCCTCCCTCACACAGGTATAGGTGTAAAGCTTTACTTCCTCACCGATTCCCGGAAGCTCTGCGGCAGTACCTGTAGATATTTTAATATTGTAGCCTACTCCGCCTACGTCCAGAACAACATTCTCCTCGGAAATATCATCAATAATTCCTTTCACAAATGCAATCACTAAAGCTGCCCCCTTCCAACAATATTCTTAATATAAGGTAAAACCAGCGCACCAACAATTCCTATCACAATACCTGTGATTAATCCTGATATAATCAGCACCGGCATATAGTAAACAATCGAATAGCTATCCACTGCCCAGAACGCCACCATGAGCTGCCCCATATTATGCATTACGCCACCGGCAGCGCTGACTACAGGTATATGAAACCCTCCGCTTCTTCTTAAGAGGATCATGGTAACTGCACTGCATAGGGCACCAGAAAGTGAATAGGCAATCATAAATAAATTGCCAAATAGGAAACCGCCAACGAGCACTCTGACCACGGTCAAAAGCATAGCTTCCTTCCATCCAAACAAGTACAGGCAAATGAGTACTGCTAAATTGGCAAGCCCTATCTTTATTCCCGGAATTCCGGGCTGAAAAGGGATCAGTGTTTCAATATAGGATAATATAAGCGCAAGCGCCGTTAAAAGCCCCATATATGCAGCCCTGTTAAGTCTGTTAATAGGTGAATGCATCGATACCTCCTTCGCCGGAACGCATATCCTCTGAAGAAATTTGCACTGCAAGCTTATGGGGAAGGCAAATAATGCTTTCTCCTTTTTGAGAGATTGGTTTGTGATCTACGCAAATCTGATCCGGGCAGTCAGCTTCCATTATATATACGCTTCCATCACTGATATGCAAAAGATTGTATTCATTCTCTCCATAGGTAATGGTTGCAATTTTCTCCTCTGAAAGGGGATACCTGCCAACCACTTCTCCGTCCTGGCTGACAATAACCATATTAGCCTTTCCGTTATTAATCACGCCATATCCAAGCCATATGAGAAAGGCAGTCAAAATAACCGCTGATAAAAATATAACATCATGTTTAAGCTTTTCTTTATTCATGTAGCTATTTTAGCATACACGAACATATGTTTCAAGCATCTCTTGCATCCCACTGGACATTTCCCGGCACCTATGATAGGATTATTTCGACAATAATTGAAAGGAAGCACAGCAATGAGGATTATTTTTGTACGCCATGGTGAACCTGATTATGTAAATGATACCCTGACAGCAAAGGGCTGGCGGGAAGCAGAGCTTCTCTCAAAACGTATTTGTAACTGGAAGGTAGATGAATTTTACTGCTCTCCCTTAGGACGGGCGAAGGATACGGCTTCCTGCACACTGAAAAAACTTGGAAGAGAGGCTGTTATTCTTCCATGGATGAGAGAATTTTCCTATCTCATTGATGATCCCGTAACAGGAAGGCACAGCGTTCCATGGGATTTTGTGCCCTCCTATTGGACCTCTCAGCCCTATATGTATGATGTTGATAAATGGGTAGAAACTGATGTGATGAAGCAAAATTCTAAGATTGCCCCTGCTTATCGGGAGGTATGTCATAATTTTGATGAACTGCTTGCCTCTTATGGTTATATAAGAGAAAATAATTTCTATCGTGTTCCTTGCAGGGAAGAACGTTTTATCACCGGCACGGTATCCGCTGACGGCTCCCCCACTGCAGCAAACGAGGAGGATTCACGTACCCAGCCTGTAATTGTAATTTTCTGTCATCTGGGTATTACCTGCATTGTGCTGTCCCATCTTTTAAATATTCCGTTTCCCCTGCTGACTCATGGATTTTTTATGCCAACTACTTCCCTGACTGTGGTTACCAGCGAAGAGCACTGGGGAAATGAAGCATATTTTCGTGTACAGGCTGTTGGAGATGTTCATCATCTCCTTTCCGGTGATGAACCTGTATCATCTGCCGGTTCCTTTGCCAAAGCATTTCAAGGTTAAAGATCGGGTTCTTTTATACTTTCCCCATCAATACTACAATTCCGGCAACGCCTAAAGCAATTATCGCATAGAGAATTGTAGCAATGCTGCGTTTCAAGAAAATATCCTTCCACGATTTGATATAAGGGACATCTTTCATCTCCGGGATGACCCATATTTTGCTGTGTCCTACCCAGATCCCATCAAGTACGATACCGTCAAACCAGTTCATCACGACTAAAAACAAAACCGCCTGCCAATAGGCGGTTTTAAAGTCTTTTACCTGGTTCCATACAGAAATGATGCCTGTAAGCGCCAGCAACAAGATGATTAAAAAAGGAATCATAAATGCTTTTCCTTTCCTTTTTATCGTCTGTTCGTCAGCCAATCCAAGTTCTATAGCTTTCTCCTGATAAGCTTTCGGATAAAAATAAAGACAATTGATACCATTATTTCCTGCCGCAAGCTTTACCATCATGAAAAAAAGCAGGCAGTATAAAAATAACTGAAGTATAAGAATCATATTTCTTTTTTCTCCATTAACGTAATTCATTTTTATATTCAGGTTTATATTATATTTATTCAGTTACTGCTTCACTTTCGTCTGAGCTTTCCTCTCCTGCGTCAGAAGCTTCATCCTCCGAAGCTGTTTCATCTTCCGAAGCAGTTC
>JAUNGK010000086.1 GCA_030524555.1 Bacillota bacterium
TTAAACCGAACTATTGCTTGTCTGTAAATTTATAACAAAAAGAACCGATTTGTACATCGGCTCTTTTTGTTAATTATATGATAATGCAAACCATTCCTCCATTAGAGTCATTTACAATCTTCTGCATGGTTTCCTGAAGCTTTAACTGGCTTTCCTCCCCGATCATGGTCAGTTTCCCTGTAATTCCGTCATTAACAAGCTGCTCCACCGATTTCCCGAAAATATTGGTGTCCCAGATTCCGTTCTCCGTCTGGCTTGAATCTGAAATAAAACGTATCAAATCCTGGGCCTGCTCCTCAGATCCTACAATAGGGGATATCTCCGTCTCTATATTGGCGCGGATCATATGAATGCTGGGGCTTTCCGCTCTGATCTTTACACCGAACTTGTTCCCATGTCTTATAACCTCAGGCTTATCTAATTTGATTTCGCTCCGCTCCGGTGTCACTACGCCGTACCCTTTCTGCCTTACGGAGGAAATAGCATGAAGCACCTTTACATACTCCTTTTTCATAGCCGCCATTTCCTTTAACACTGAAAGCAGATGATATTCATTGTCAATGTTTTCCCCTACCATTTCGCTGAGCATTTCGTAGTAACAGGTATCATCTACCTCCAGCCATACCCTGATTGCGCCGTCCGACATATCGATACTGTCCATCTTGCATTTCCTGATATAAGGCCCCTCAATGGAAACGGGATTATTCTTCACATCACGGATACAGCTGTACTGCTTCATAATTTCCTTAACACGCTCAACAATATCCGCCTTCATCTTATGGTTTGCAGGAAGCATTTCCACCCACTTCGGCATATAAAACTCTATCATGGTAAGAGGGAATTCATAAAGTATATTTTCGAGAATTTGATAAATATCATCCTTTTTCAGCTGTTCACAGTTTACCGGCATAACCGAAACCTGATATTTTCCCTCCAGCTCTAAGGCCAATGCTTTAGCCTCATCACTATATGGCTTTGCGGTATTAAGCAGAACAATAAACGGCTTTTTCAGCTGATTAAGCTCTTTAATTGTGCGTTCCTCTGCAGGAATGTAGCTTTCCCTCGGGATTTCTCCAAAGCTTCCGTCGCAGGTAATTACTATTCCAATGGTAGAATGGTCTCTTATCACCTTTCTGGTTCCTATTTCCGCAGCATGGGTAAACGGAATTTCCTCCGAAGACCAGGGAGTCTTTACCATTCTTTCCGTCTCATTCTCCATGTGTCCGCTGGCGCCATCCACCATATAGCCTACACAGTCGATCAGCCTGACCTTAGCTTCCACCCCTTCCCCTAAAGCAAGCTTTGCCGCCTCCTTGGGAATAAACTTGGGCTCTGTAGTAGTGATTGTCTTTCCGCCTGCACTCTGGGGAAGCTCATCCATAGCCCTTTCCTTCTCATAAGCATCCGTCATATTAGGAAGCACCATCAAATCCATAAAACGTTTGATAAAAGTAGATTTTCCGGTTCTGACAGGACCTACCACACCTATGTAAATTTCTCCGCCGCATCTTTCTCTTATATCCTTGTACAGGTCATATTCTTTTCTGCTATTTATGTCCATAAAATTACCCCTTCCATACTTAGTAAAGTGTATGTGAAGGGGATTTTGTTTATGACTCAACTTTTTCTCTGCACCTGCGCATCCATGCAAAATAATTTTCATCGCACCGGTCAAAGGTTCCATCTTCCTTGAACTGTATCTCATACTGTTTAAAGATATGAGAAAGCGCCTGCTGATAGGGTTCCCAGTCTCTTTCCATCATTTCTCTGGTATAGTGCTGCTTACAGTGTCCCTCCGGTGAACTTTGTAAAAACCGCCCTCCCTTTGGTCTTTGCTCGGCACTAAGGCTGCAGCCCTCCTTCGTAAGCGCTGTACATTCCCCCATAGCATCTATACCAACAAATGTATAGCACTTATGCCTCATCCGCAAATAATACAAAAGTCCTTTATTTGTAGAAAAACGGTCAATGGCATAGAGGCCATTATCTTCTTTCAGCATTACAACAAGCATATCTTCCAGGTCCTGCCGCATTTTTAATTGCCCTGCCGGAATTTTGGTTCTTTCTTCCAGCTCCTTTAACATATCCTCCGGTGAAAGAGAACATCCCTTTTCCCTGCAGCACCTTCCCTTACATTCTCTGCATTCAGCCCCCGGTTCAAATCCTACCAATGTAACCGCTCCTTTACTAAATTATATATAACTCCTCACCATGCTGTTTCAGCCACATTCTATGCCGCCGGTACAAAAGATCTATACTTTCCACCAGATTCCAAAATTCCGGGGAATGATCCATATGTACCAAATGACACAGCTCATGAATAATCACATAATTGCACACTGCTTCGGGAGCCATGATTATCCGCCAGTTGAAATTCAAATTCCCCCTTGTACTGCAGCTCCCCCACCGGCTTCTCTGATCCTTGACATGCAGTTTACCATAAGAAACTCCCAATACCTCAGCATAATGCCGGGCCCGCTCTTCCAAAGTGGCGGCGGCCTGCCTTCGATACCATGTTTCCAACCGGCTGCGCCGGTATTCGTAATCCGCTTCATATCCGGCGTACAGGATTACCCTGTCATCCTGCTGCCTGATCTTGCCCCTGCTTCTCTCTTCCCTGACAACCGTAAGCGTTAATTTTCTGCCAAGATAAGGCAGGATATCTCCACTTTCCAGCTTAATCCGCATGGAAAGCTCTTTTTGCCTGGCATTAAGAAGACGTTCTCTGGTTGCATCAACCCATTCACTCTTTCTGGTAATAAAGGCTTCAACATCCTCCGTTTTCATCCAGGTGGGCGCTTTAACTATCAGTTCGACATCATTATTAAAAGAAAGGGCGATTGTCTTTCTTCTGCCTTTATACAATTTATATGGTATCATACAGGCTCTCCATACTTAAGTCCAAAGGAACCGGTTGCAATATAATATCTTCCAAAGCAGCGGCTGTCTCCGTCGATACTGTTGATATCGCCAAACTGCTGCATATCATTGTTAATCTTCTCCCAGCTTCTTCCATCATCAAAGGAACGGAAAAATCCATATATACCATCTATTACGCCGCAGATATAAAGTGCCTTGTCTTCCTTTAAATAGGAGCCCTCCGGCCTAAGCACCCCAAGACCTAACCGGTATACATGATCCTCTTTTCCTGAAATTCTGGTAATTACAGGAGTAATCTGTGTCTCATCCTGCTTAAAGAAAACCTTATATAAACCATAGCTTCCCAGCGCCGCATAAAAAATTCCTGTTTTTCCGGCCTCTCCTCTGATCTCGGTCTTGTTAGCGCAGTCAATCAATCCCATGCATAAGGTTTCCGAAAATAATGCCTTTTGAACCTGATAAAAGCTTTTTCCCTTATCTTTACTTACAAACAGGCAAAAGCCATCTCCAAAGCCATAGAAGGTATTCGGCTCCACTCTGTCGGCAAATACCTTAAAATGTGTCTTGGTATCTGTAATATCCTCTTTATCCAGATTATAAATCCGAACCTTTTCAAAGCTTTTCCCACCATCACAGCTTACAACTACGCCCTTGGCAAACAAATCAATTCCCTCTGCCACACAATAAACCATGCCTTTCGTATCACTTGAAATTGCTGCCCACCCGGAATTTACATTGGGGCGCTCAATCTGTCCAAAGCGCTCATCCAGATATCGGGAAATTCCGTAAGGAAGCGGTATACGTTCAAAGCTCTGACCATAGTCATGTGACAGAATAAGGCCACCCTTAGTCTTCCCCTTCCAATTGCCTCTCGGGGTAACCAAAACAGTTTCCGGATGAAAATCCGAAAAGTCTGCATTAATACAGGTAATATACCTGTTTCCCTGTGCATCTGCGAAGGAATTTTCGCAAGGCTTGTCCACCTGCGTAAATGCAAAGCCTCCCAAATCTCCTACGATATCAAGCACCTTCACAGGTCCATCCACAGGACCGTACACATTCAGATGCACCGTTTCTTCTATTCCGTCACACCAATCCTGAAATTTTCTGCTTTCCTTAGTAAAATCTTTACTTACAAAAACTCCGGTTCCGCTGTTAAACCAAACCTCATCCGGTTTGAACGGATTAATCTTCACATCGCTAAGCCAGTGAATTAAGGAATGCCCTCCATTATACTCAGGCTTCATATATGGCGCACGAAAGCTTAAATTGCCGATTGAAAGATCAAACAATGCCACCTCCCAGGTTTTTCCGTAATCCCGGGAGATAAATACCATATCACCTTCCTCACGACATATGGTGCTGGCAGCCAAAAGCCCCGGCATACTCCGGCAGCTGGAAATCCCTCCGTATCCATAATCCCTGACTGTCTCTCTTGCCAATGTATGTATTCCGTCTGCATCTGCCCATACCTCAGGCGTAATATCATCATATCCCGTAATATGTCCTGAAGAATCAAAGCTATACCGCAAAATTCTGCCGCCTGCTGTATCACCCGAATCACAGCTGTAACCCATCTCCGTCACATAAGAGTGTAATCCCGTATTCACCAGCGTACAGTAAAAATAAGTTCCGTCGTAATCATATCTGTGCGCAACATAGCCGCTCCACTTAGAGCCCGGAATTTCCACACTCTTTGGCATCATCAGCTTTTCAAAATGCGCCCCTTTATCGTAGGAAACATACAAGCTGTGCCCGCGAAGCCTCTCATCACCCGTGGTTACCCCTGCGCTTCCTGCTATCAGCGTATTTCCGTCTGGAGAACACCACACAAAAGTCATATAGCTCTCCCCACAGGTTTTTAGCTTCTCCCAGGTAAGTCCCAAATCCCCTGTTCGAAAAAGCCCATCCTTCTGGCTTGCAAAATACAGGGTCTTCTCGTCGGAAGGATCTCTGACCAGGCGGTATCCCGTTCCTCTGCCATTCATATTCCCGTGAACATAACAGGGAATCTTATGATGAACATACGTCTTCCCATAATCACTTGAAACAGAAAGCTTACCAAAGGGCTCCCCGTCTTCATTGCAGGATGAGTTAATCCCGCTTGCGATATACAGCATTTCCGGCCTGACGGGATCAACCGCCATAGCAATCGGATAGGTTTGGGCAAGATCATACATGTTGACCGTTTCAGTTAATGGCTGCCACCGTTTACCTGTATAGTCAAACCGGTAGCTTCCGCCGATATCGGTTCTAATATATAAAATATTTTCTTTTACCGGATGAAACAAAAATCCGGTAACATATCCGCCTCCGGGTATAGGAAGGTTTTTATATTGATATGCCGTTTCCTTCATTCCAAATATCTCCAAATATTCATATGCGCTGGTTAATAAATCTCAGACATGTTCTGCTTATTTTAAAATAACCTTACGGAAATTTTTCTTTCCCCGCTTTACTACAACGCCCTCTCCCGCAAAGGTATCCTTGCCAAAGGCTGCCTTCACATCAGTGATCTTATCACTTCCAAGGGTTACGCCGCCCTGTTCAATCGCTCTTCTTCCCTCCGAGCGGCTTTGTACAAGTCCTGCTTTACACAATACGGAAATCATATCTATCGTTCCATCCGTAAAATCTTCCTCACAGATTTCCGTAGTAGGCATATCCGCAGCTACTCCGGCGCTAAATAACGCTCTGGCGCTTTCCTGCGCTCTTGCGGCCTCCTCCTGCCCATGTACAAGCTTGGTAAGCTCAAAGGCAAGGATTTCCTTTGCCTGATTTAACTGGCTGCCCTCCCACTGATCCATCTCATCGATCTGTTCAATCGGCAGGAAGGTGAGCATACGAAGGCATTTCAGCACATCTGCATCCGCAACGTTTCTCCAATACTGGTAAAATTCAAAAGGAGAGGTTTTGTTAGGATCAAGCCAAACAGCCCCTTTTTGTGTCTTACCCATCTTTTTGCCCTCTGAATTAAGAAGAAGGGTAATCGTCATTGCATATGCATCCTTGCCAAGCTTTCTTCTGATCAGCTCTGTTCCTCCAAGCATATTGCTCCACTGATCATCACCGCCAAACTGCATATTGCAGCCGTATCTTCTGAATAACTCGTAAAAATCATAGCTCTGCATCAGCATATAGTTAAATTCCAGGAAGCTAAGCCCCTTTTCCATCCTCTGCTTATAGCATTCTGCACGGAGCATATTATTAACGGAAAAATGAGGCCCGATTTCCCTAAGGAACTCAATATAATTCAAATCAAGAAGCCATTCCGCATTGTTTACCATCATTGCCTTTCCCTCAGAGAAGTCAATAAAACGGCTCATCTGCTTCTTAAAGCATTCACAGTTATGATCAATAGTCTCCTTGGTCATCATGCTTCTCATATCGGTTCTTCCCGAAGGATCTCCCACCATACCGGTGCCGCCGCCAATCAGCGCAATAGGCTTATTTCCTGCCATCTGCAGACGCTTCATCAGGCACAATGCCATGAAATGTCCCACATGCAAAGAATCCGCCGTGGGATCAAATCCAATATAAAAGGTAGCCTTTCCGTTATTAATTAATTCCTTGATCTCTTCCTCGTCGGTAAGCTGTGCAAGAAGTCCTCTTGCCTTTAACTCGTCAAAAATAGTCATTTCCAATCCCTCTCTGTTTTTATTATCTTTATTAAGTATCTTTATAATTATTTTCTGCTTTTATCTCTCTTCCCTAAAATAATTAAGTCCCAGCGCTGCAGGCAGATTAATCCTGCTGGACTTTCTCATAGAGCTTATCATAAGTACAAGCGCCGTCATGAGAAACGGCAGCATATCATAAAAAGCAATAGGAAAAGGCAGAACGCTTTGGGGAATATAATATTTCAGGACTCTAAACGCTCCAAACACGAAGGAGCCTAAAATCGCCCTCGAGGGCTGCCAGTTTGCAAAAATAACCAGTGCAACCGCAATCCATCCAAGGCCGCCCACATTGTCGCTGATCCATACACCTCCATTGATGATCATAGAGCAATATACACCACCGATACCGCAAATAGCCCCTCCCAAAATAATATTAACATATTTTACTTTGACTACCTTAATACCTGCTGCATCCGCTGCTCCCGGGTTTTCTCCTACTGCCTTAAGTGAAAGCCCCTTTTTCGTTCTGTTCAGGTAGCATGCGGATATTATGGCAATCGCAACTCCGATATATACAAAAGGGCTATAGGAAAACAATAACTCCCCAAGTACCGGAACATCACTTAAACCGGGAATATGAATGCCTCTCATTGCCGCTGTGATTTTCTCCGGAAGCTTTAAGGTTCCCTCCGGGCTTTTATTCAGTACGAATATTCCGATAAAATTAGCAAACCCAATTCCGAAAATCGTAAGGGTAAGCCCTGTCACATTCTGATTTGCCATAAAGGTTACCGTCAGCACCGCATAAATAAGAGCGCTAAAAGCCCCCGCTACTGCCGCAAGCAAAAGTGCAAGCATAAAGCTGTCCGTATAATACCCTGCCATAAATCCAACGCAGGCTCCTATGGACATCATCCCCTCTACGCCTAAGTTTAAATGTCCCGTCTTTTCTGTCAGGATTTCTCCTACCGTTCCGAATAACAGAGGAGTTCCCGCTCCTACCGCCGCAACAAGAAATTTAATGATCATATCCATCTGTCAACCCTCCGTCTCTTTCCTGCAGGCGCCCGAACAGGAAGCTTTCTGCCGGAGCACAAAGCGATACCTTACAAAAAATTCACATCCTAAAATAAAGAACAGAATAATTCCCTGCAGCACATCAGCGCAGTCTGTGGAAAGCCCGAAATTTGACTGTACTACACTGCTTCCCTTTTCCAGAACACTGAATAAAAAGGATACCAGTAGAATAGAAAAAGGATTAAGCTGTGCCAGCCATGCAACAATAATTGCCGTAAATCCTACACCTCCCGCAACCGAAGTGGTAAGTGTGATATCTGATCCCGTCGCCTGTATCATACCCGCCATACCACAGATGCCGCCGCTTAAGAACATGGTTCTTAGAACGATCTTTTTTACATTCATTCCCGCATATCTTGCCGTGTCCTGACTTTCTCCCACCACGCTGATTTCATACCCCTGCTTGGTGTACTTTAAATAAATAAACACCACCACTACCAGAATAAGGGCAATCAGCCAGCCGAATTGAATACCGAAAAGCTTGTCTAAGGATGCATTCTTGTCAAATCTGGCAATTTTCGGGAAGCCCTGCGATCCCGGATCCATCCAGGGGCCATCCCTTAAATAGGATACAATATGCAGTGCAATATAATTCAGCATCAGTGTAAATAAGGTTTCATTGGTATCATACTTCACTTTAAAGATTGCCGGTATAAGCCCCCAAAGTCCTCCTCCTATAAATCCTGCAAGAAACATTACGATCACAAGCAGTACATGGTTCATTCCTGAACAAAAAAGCGCAAAATAAGTAGCACAGGTAGCGCCGAAAATAAGCTGTCCCTCCGCACCGATATTCCAGAATTTCATCTTGAAGGCAAGTGTTACACCAAGAGACGTAATAAGAAGCGGTATCATAATTTTGACAGTTCCCTGAAATGCCATCACGCTTCTGCATGCCCCTGAAAGAATGGTTCCGTATATGACAAATGGATTTTGTCCTACACATGCAATAAAAACACCGCCTGCTACAAGTGAAAGGAACACCGCAAGAAGACGCAAAAGCATCATCCTCCCTGCAGTAAGCTCAGCACGCTTCACAACTCTGATTAAAGGCTCCTGATGCTGCTTTGAAGTAACAGTACTCATTTAACGTGCCTCCCTTTCCGCTTCATCTGCTCTTGTTTCTCCGGTCATCATCATACCGATCTCTTCCTTAGTAACCTTATCCGCATCCACGATGCCGGTTATTTTGCCATGACAAAGCACCATAATCCGATCTGATAACTCCAAAAGAACATCCAGATCCTCGCCGATATACATCACTGCAACATTCTTTTTCTTCTGTTCATTTAAAAGCTCGTAAACTGTATAGGAAGAGTTGATATCAAGCCCTCTGACCGGATAAGCGGTAATCAGCACCGATGGAGATGATTCAATTTCCCTTCCCAGAAGCACCTTCTGTACATTTCCTCCGCTTAGAAGTCTTACCGGAGTTTCCGTTCCCGGCGTGACAATCTCCAGCTTTCCGATCAGCTTTTCCGCAAGCTCTCGTGCGGGCTTGCGTCTGACAAAGCATCCCTTGCCCTTCTGATAGCTTTTCAGAAGCATATTATCGGTCATTCCCATAGATGCCACAAGCCCCATGCCCAGACGATCCTCCGGCACAAAGCTCATGCTCACGCCCTTTTCAATAATCTCCGACGGCGACTTACCTAAAATATTTTCCTTATGAAATAAAATAGCTCCCTGATCCGCATGTAAAAGTCCGGCAATAGTCTCACAAAGCTCCTTTTGTCCGCTGCCTGCAACACCTGCCACACCAAGGATTTCCCCTCGTTTAATCTCAAAGGAAATATCATCTATGGCCTTACTTCCATCCTGCTTATTAATGGTTAAATCCACCACTTTAAGAATCGTTTCAGGCTCCGGCATCTTAGGCCGGTCAATTTTAAGGCTTACCGGCCTCCCAACCATAAGCTCTGTCAGTCTTTTGGCATCACATTCAGCCGTATTTACCGTTTCAATACTCTTTCCCTTCCGTAAAATCGTTACCCGGTCACTGATGGCCAAAACCTCCTGAAGCTTATGGGTAATAATGATAATCGCACAGCCCTTTTCTCTCATCTTCCGCAGAATTTGAAACAGCTTTTCCGTTTCCTGCGGTGTCAAAACCGCTGTAGGTTCATCCAAAATAAGTATTTCCGCACCTTTATATAATACCTTTAAAATTTCCACCGTCTGCTTTTCGGAAACGCTCATATCACAGACGTATTTCTCAGGTTCAATTTCCAATCCGTAGGTTTCACTGATTTTTTTAATTTTTTCGCTGGTGACACGGCTCTTTTCTTTCCGTCCACCTGTTCCAAGCACAATATTGTCCATGGCCTGAAAGGCTTCCACAAGCTTAAAATGCTGATGGATCATTCCAATCCCAAGCTCCATGGCATCTACCGGTGAATTAATCTTTACTTCCTCTCCGCCGATAAAAATTTGTCCTTCATCTGGATGATAGATTCCCGAAAGGACATTCATCAGCGTCGTCTTGCCGGAACCATTCTCTCCAAGCAGTGCCAGAATTTCCCCGTATTTTACATTAAAATCAATCCTGTCATTGGCGACCACCTGTCCAAATACCTTCGTAATCTGCCTGCATTCGATTGCATATAATGCTTTACCCTGCTTCTCCATCACATTTTACTCCTATAAAAATTTAGGGCGGTCATAAAATGGCCGCCCTGTATGAAGCTTTGCAACAATTATTTAACTACTACGTTCTTGAAATACCAGTTCATGTTTCCGGTAATATCTGCATCACTTAAAGTAGAACCTTCTTCTCCTACCGTACTTCCGTCGTTGGTCTCAATCACACCGTCAAATACATTAAAGCCTTCCTCTATTATCTGCTTTCTTGCAGCATCAACAGCTTCCTGTGTTCCTTCTGCACAAAGATCAGACAGATCTGCAATATTTACAAGGCCTTCATCCATACCGCCGAAATAATTCTCACCTGTCCATGTTCCGTCAATAACAGACTGTACAGCATACGTATAATATACGGACCAGTCCCACATAACAGAAGTAAGCACGGCACCGGGAGCATCCTTAGACATATCTGAATTATAGCCTACACCCCATACACCGTTCTGTTCTGCAACAGTCTGCGGATTGGGTGTATCGCAGTGCTGTGCAATTACATCACAGCCAAGATCAACCAATGCCTGTGCAGCCTGTGTTTCACCCTCGGGATCAAACCAGCTGTTTGTTACCTTTACATATACCTCACAATCAGGATTTACGGAATATGCACCCATTGCAAATGCATTGATACCGCCTGTTACCTCAGAGTTGTCCTGACCCATAGCAGCAACATATCCAAGCTTATTGCTTTCTGTCTTAAGGCCTGCTGCAATACCTGCAAGATATCTTGCCTGATAAATTCTTCCGAAATAGTTATTGAAGTTCACGCCGTTTGACTTATAGCCTGTACCATGGGAAATGATTACGTCCGGGAACTCCTCTGCCAGTGCTTCACAGGTATCCATAAAGCCCCAGCTTGTTGCGAAGATAACGTTACAGCCTTCTTCAATGCACTCACGAATAGCATTTTCGATTGCTGTTGCATCTGAATCGCTTACATTGTTCTTGCGTACAATCTGGGAATCATCCAGTCCCAGATTTTTCTGCATTCCCTGAATACCAAGATCATGTGTGTAGGTGTATCCGCTTCCCTCTGCAGGATCTGT
>JAUNGK010000087.1 GCA_030524555.1 Bacillota bacterium
CCTTTGGCAGAATGTCAAGGAATGGACTTGTGCGCAGTATCAGCAAGTTTTATATCTCTGTTATGCGTGGAACCCCGCTTATGCTTCAGCTTCTGGTGGTTTATTTTTCACCCTATTATATTTTTGGAATGAATTTACGGGGATACCGTTTTCCTGCGATTATTCTTGCATTTTCCATTAATTATGCAGCATACTTTGCGGAAATTTACCGGGGCGGAATAGAATCTATGCCCATTGGGCAGTACGAGGCGGCAAAGGTTCTTGGATATAATAAGGCGCAGACCTTCTTTAAGATTATTCTGCCGCAGGTGATCAAAAGAATTTTACCTTCCATAACAAATGAAACAATCACTCTTGTAAAAGATACTTCTCTTGCTTTCGTTTTAGCCCAGGCTGAGATGTTTACTATGGCAAAGCAGATTGCTGCTAAGGAGACCAATATCATGCCGCTGATGGTTGCCGGACTTTTCTATTACATATTTAACCTTCTGGTTGCTGCTGTGATGGAGAGGATTGAAAAGGGCATGAGCTATTACAGGTAGGGCAGAAAGGAAAAATGATTATGGGAAGAGACACGGATGTTTTGTTGGAAATTAATCATATGCGCAAGGGCTTTGACGGGCTTGATGTAATCAGGGACATTTCTCTTTCGGTGAGAGAGGGAGAGGTGGTGTCCATAATAGGACCCTCCGGTTCCGGAAAGTCTACCCTTCTTCGCTGTGCCACCATGCTTGAAAAAATGGATGGCGGCGAACTTACTTATATGGGTGAGCCTGCTGCATGGGAGGAAAACGGAAAGTGCGTTTACGCACCCAAAAGCAAGCTGAAGGAGATTCATCAGTATTTTGGCCTGGTGTTTCAAAACTTTAATCTGTTTCCCCATTACAGTGTAATGAAGAATATTATAGATGCACCGGTCAGTGTGGGCGGTGTTTCGAAGGGTGAAGCGGTAGAGCTGGCGGAGAAGCTTTTGGCACAGCTTGGTCTTTCCGATAAGGCGGATGCTTATCCCTATCAGCTTTCGGGAGGACAGCAGCAGAGGGTATCAATTGCAAGAGCGCTGGCATTGCAGCCTAAGATCTTATTTTTTGACGAACCCACCTCGGCGCTTGATCCTGAGCTTACCGGAGAGGTGCTTAAGGTAATTAAGCAGCTTGCAAGCGAGCATATGACCATGATTATTGTTACCCACGAGATGCAGTTTGCAAGGGAATTATCTGATAGAATTATCTTTATGGAGCAGGGTATCATTCAGGCACAGGGAAAGCCGGAGGAGATTTTTGCATCCGATCAGGAGAGGGTAAGAGAATTTATCGGGAAATTTCAATCATAAATTATACAATTATATAATGAAACGGGAAAGCAGCTTACAACGAGTATTCACACATTTAGGACATTAAGAGGAGACATATGAAAGAAAACAGTGTCAGATTATCAGGAGAAGATAAGCCTTTAGAGGAATGCGGCGTCTTTGGCGTCTATGATTTTGACGGTGGGGATGTAGCATCTACGATTTATTACGGATTGTTTGCACTTCAGCATCGCGGTCAGGAGAGCTGCGGTATTGCGGTAAGTGATACTGCAGGACCAAAAGGAAAGGTTTTAAGCTCTAAGGACATGGGGCTGTTAAATGAAGCTTTTACATCGGAAATACTGGAAAAACTGAAAGGTGATATCGGTGTAGGGCATGTAAGATATTCCACTGCAGGAAGCTCCACACGGGAAAATGCGCAGCCGCTGGTGCTCAATTACATTAAAGGAACACTGGGACTGGCTCATAACGGCAACCTGATTAACACGCCGGAGCTTAGAGAGGAACTGGCGTATACCGGCGCTATTTTTCAGACTACTATCGATTCGGAGGTAATCGCTTATTATATTGCACGGGAGCGTTTGAACTCCAAAACCGTCGAGGAAGCGGTGGGACGTGCTATGAAGAAGATCAAGGGAGCCTATTCCTTGATCGTTATGTCGCCGCGAAAGCTGATCGGAGCCAGAGATCCCTTTGGATTCAGGCCCCTTTGCATCGGTAAAAGAGATAATGCCTATATTTTGGCTTCGGAGACCTGTGCCCTTGATACGATAGGAGCTGAATTTATAAGAGATGTGGAGCCGGGTGAAATCGTAACCATTTCTCCCGAGCACGGTATCTGGTCGGATAAAAGCATGTGTATCCCTAAGGAGCAGCATGCAAGATGTGTGTTTGAATATATTTATTTCGCCAGACCAGACAGCTATATTGACGGAATGAGCGTCTATAATTCCCGTATCCTTGCCGGAAAGTATCTGGCTATCGATTCTCCTGTAGAGGCGGATCTGGTAGTGGGTGTGCCGGAGTCGGGAAACTGTGCAGCGCTTGGTTATTCCCTGCAGTCGGGGATACCCTATGGACAGGCCTTTGTGAAAAACGGTTATGTGGGAAGAACCTTTATTAAGCCCAAGCAAAAGAGCAGGGAAAGCAGTGTACAGGTGAAGCTGAATGCTCTCAGGGAGGCAGTGGCAGGAAAGCGTATTATTATGATCGACGATTCCATTGTACGGGGCACCACCTCGGACCGGATCGTGCGGATGCTTCGGGAGGCAGGAGCGAAGGAAGTACATATGAGAGTCAGCTCACCGCCTTTTTTGTGGCCCTGCTATTTTGGAACAGACGTGCCTGCCAGAGAGCAGTTAATTGCATATAACCGTTCTGTGGATGAAATTTGCAAAATCATAGGAGCGGATTCTCTGGGATATCTAAGGGAAGAGCGGCTTTGTGAGATTGTAGAGGGCAGAGAAATCTGCAAGGGCTGTTTTACAGGTAAGTACCCCATGGAGCCTCCCGTGGAGGATATTCGCGGGGAGTTTGATAAATAGAAGATATAGTGGAATAAGGAGAACAAACCAATGAGCAACGACAGATATGTAAGCCCATTATCAGAGAGATATGCCAGCAAGGAGATGCAGTATATCTTTTCCCCGGAAATGAAGTTTCGAACCTGGAGAAAGCTGTGGATCGCACTGGCAGAGACGGAGATGGAGCTTGGACTTTCCCAGAACGGGAAGCCGGTGATTACTAAGGAGCAGATTGACGAGCTGAAGGCCCATGCTGAGGACATTAATTACGAGGTTGCCAAGGCAAGGGAAAAGGAAGTGCGCCATGACGTGATGAGCCATGTATATGCCTACGGACAGCAGTGCCCTAAGGCCGCAGGCATTATTCATCTTGGAGCCACCAGCTGCTATGTGGGGGATAATACGGACATTATCGTAATGACCAGGGCTCTCCGGCTTGTGAAAAAGAAGCTGGTTAATGTGTTAAAGGAGCTTTCCGATTTTGCAGATAAATATAAAGCACAGCCTACCCTTGCGTTTACGCATTTTCAGCCTGCGCAGCCTACCACAGTGGGAAAGAGAGCAACCTTATGGATGCAGGAGTTCTGCCTTGATCTGGAGGATCTTGACCATGTGCTTTCAGGGATGAAGCTGCTTGGCTCTAAGGGAACTACAGGAACACAGGCATCCTTCCTGGAGCTTTTTAACGGAGATCAGGAGACCATCGACAAGATTGATCCTATGATTGCGGAAAAGATGGGATTTAAAGAGTGTTACCCGGTATCAGGACAGACCTATTCCCGTAAGGTAGATACCAGAGTGGCAAATGTGCTTGCGGGGATTGCGGCAAGCGCCCACAAGATGTCCAATGATATTCGGCTTCTGCAGCATTTAAAGGAGGTTGAGGAGCCCTTTGAGAAGAGTCAGATCGGTTCCTCTGCTATGGCATATAAGAGAAATCCTATGAGAAGCGAGAGAATAGCTTCCCTGTCCAGGTATGTGATGATTGACGCCTTAAATCCTGCTATTACCTCTGCTACCCAGTGGTTTGAGAGAACACTGGATGATTCCGCCAATAAGCGTCTTTCCATTCCCGAAGCTTTTCTTGCAATTGACGGTATTTTAGATTTGTGCCTGAATGTGGTGGACGGACTGGTTGTTTATCCTAAAGTCATCGAAAAGCATATGTTAAGCGAGCTTCCCTTTATGGCTACCGAAAATATTATGATGGATGCAGTTAAAATGGGAGGAAACAGACAGGAGCTTCATGAGAAAATCAGAGAGCTTTCCATGGAGGCAGGAAAGAATGTGAAGGTGGAAGGCAGGGAAAATAATCTTCTCGAGCTGATTGCCGCCGATCCGGCCTTTAATATGTCACTTGAGGATCTGAAAAAGACCATGGAACCGTCCAGATACGTGGGACGATCCAGAGAGCAGGTAGAGAACTTCCTTCAAAAGGTAATCATGCCGATTTTGGATGAGAATAAAGAGCTGTTGGGCGTAAAGGCAGAAATTAACGTTTAAAAATGAATATGGAGGACTTAAGCTTTGGGTGGTTTTTTTGGAGCAGCCTTAAAAAAGGACTGTGTATTTGATTTGTTTTTTGGTACGGATTATCATTCCCATTTAGGAACAAGAAGAGCGGGCATGGCGGTGTACAGCAAGGAGAACGGCTTTGACAGGGCTATTCACAACATTGAAAATGCACCCTTTCGGACCAAGTTTGATAAGGATGTAAATGAGATGCATGGCAACATGGGAATCGGATGTATTTCCGATTACGAGCCCCAGCCCCTTCTGGTGCGGTCTCATCATGGAACCTACGCCATTATGACGGTGGGAAAGATCAACAACACAGATGAAATTGTGCAGAAAATCTTTACCATGGGGCATGCACACTTTCTGGAGATGAGCGGCGGAGATATCAATGCCACGGAGCTTGTAGCTGCCATTATCAATCAGAAGGATAATCTGATAGAGGGGCTTAGCTATGCGCAGGAGCTGATTGACGGTTCTATGACTATTGCACTGCTTACGCCAAAGGGAATATATGCGGCGAGAGATAAGATGGGAAGAACTCCCGTAGCCATCGGCAAAAAGGAGGACGGTTATTGTATCTCCTTCGAAAGCTTTGCTTATCTGAATCTTGGTTATACCGAGGAAAGGGAGCTGGGACCGGGAGAGATCGTAATTGTAACGCCGGAGGAGGTCAGAACACTGGTAAAGCCCGGCAGTAATATGAAGATATGCACCTTCCTGTGGGTGTATTACGGTTATCCTTCTTCCTCCTATGAGGGAATCAGTGTAGAAAAAATGCGTTATAACTGCGGTGCATTGCTTGCAAAGCGGGATGATGTATCACCGGATAATGTGGCGGGAGTACCGGATTCGGGTATTGCCCATGCGGTTGGATATTCCAATGAATCGGGCATTCCCTTTTCCAGACCCTTTATTAAGTATACGCCTACCTGGCCCAGATCCTTTATGCCGACTATGCAGAGTCAGCGTAATCTGATTGCCAAGATGAAACTGATACCGGTACATGATTTGATTCAGGACAAGAGCCTTCTACTGATAGATGATTCTATCGTCAGAGGGACACAGCTTCGTGAGACTACGGAATTCCTTTATCAGAGCGGAGCAAAGGAAGTGCATATCAGGCCTGCATGTCCGCCCCTTCTGTACGGATGTAAATATTTGAATTTCTCACGTTCCACCTCAGAGATGGACCTGATTACCCGAAGAATTATCAAGGAGATGGAGGGGGACGGAAAGAACGTGAATTTAAGCGCCTATTCCAATCCAGAAACACCGGAGTATCAGGAGATGGTAAAGCGTATCGGCGTGCAGCTTAATTTTACTTCCCTGCGTTATCACAGACTGGATGATATGATTGAGTCGGTGGGGATAGACAGAATTGTACTTACTGCTGGGATGGAAAAGAATAATGGTACCAGTGCAGCCTTCCTGCGCCGTCCCGGATAGGAAGGCTGCACTGGTACGAATAACAATTACAAGGAAAGAACCGTTGACAATAACGGTTCTTTTTTGTATACTTTTTTAAGTCAAAGCGTTAAAGTTCTAAAATTGTGGAAACAAAAGAAAGGTATTGAAAAATGACGATTGTGGATGTGCTGGAGCAGAACAGCAAAAACTATGGGGATGATATTTGTTTGGTGGAAATCAATCCTGAGGTAAAGGAAGTGCGAAGGGTGACCTGGAAGGAGTATGAGCTGATAGAGCCCAATCCTCTTACCCATTACCGCAGGGAGATTTCGTGGAGAGTATTTGACGAGAAAGCCAACCGATTTGCCAATTTGCTTTTGGAGAGAGGAATTAAAAAGGGGGACAAGGTAGCAATTCTTCTGATGAACTGTCTGGAGTGGCTGCCCATTTACTTTGGTATTTTGAAAACAGGTGCATTGGCGGTGCCTTTAAACTTCCGTTATGCATCGGATGAAATTGAATATTGTGTTAATCTGGCGGAAGCGGATATTCTGGTGTTTGGACCGGAATTTATCGGACGTGTGGAGGAAATTGCAGACAATATAAGCAGAAACAGATTATTGTTTTATGTGGGAGATAATTGTCCTTCCTTTGCAGAGGACTACAATGCACTTACCTCTAACTGCTCCAGCGTGGCTCCTGAAATTGCGCTGACAGAAGAGGATGATGCGGCTATTTATTTTTCATCGGGAACAACCGGCTTCCCTAAGGCAATTTTACATAACCATGAAAGCCTGATACATTCCTGCCGGGTGGAGCAAAATCATCATGGGCAGACCAGAGAGGATGTTTTTCTGTGCATACCTCCTCTTTATCATACAGGAGCCAAAATGCACTGGTTCGGCTCTCTTCTTTCGGGAAGCAAGGCGGTTTTACTGAAAGGAACCAAGCCGGAATACATATTGGATGCGGTATCAAAGGAAAAGTGTACTATCGTGTGGCTTCTTGTGCCCTGGGCGCAGGATATTCTGGAGGCTTTGGACAGCGGAAAATTAAAGCTGCAGGATTATGAGCTTTCCCAGTGGAGGCTGATGCACATCGGCGCTCAGCCTGTACCGCCCAGCCTGATTAAGCACTGGTGCAGTTATTTCCCGAAGCATCAGTATGACACCAATTACGGTTTAAGTGAGTCCATCGGACCGGGCTGTGTGCATCTGGGAGTGGAAAATATTCATAAGGTGGGCGCTATCGGTAAGCCCGGCTATGGCTGGCAGATTAAAATTGTTGATGAGAAGCATCAGGAAGTATCTAAGGGAGACGTGGGCGAGCTTGCGGTAAAGGGGCCCGGTGTGATGACCTGCTATTATAATGACGAGAAGGCGACCAAGGAGGTCCTTTCCGACGACGGATGGCTTTTTACCGGTGATATGGCAATGGAGGATGAGGACGGCTTTATCTTTTTGGTAGACCGAAAGAAGGATGTAATCATCAGCGGCGGTGAAAATATTTATCCGGTACAGATCGAGGACTTTATCAGAAATCATAGTGCAGTGCATGATGTGGCAGTGATAGGTATTCCGGATAAGCGTCTTGGGGAAACCACGCTGGCGGTGATTGAATTAAAGCCTGATATGCAGTGTACGGAGGAGGAGATTATGGAATTTTGTCAAAAGCTTCCCAGATATAAGCGTCCTCATAAGGTGATTTTTGCGGATATTCCAAGAAATCCCACCGGAAAGATTGAAAAGCCGAAGCTTCGTGAGAAGTATTGTGGAGCCAGACTGGTGGAGGCACAGAACAGAGGTTAGTTTACATAACAAGAGAGGAGAGGGAGAGCAAAGATGATTATTAAGATTTTAATGCTGCTGGTATTTTTCGGTGTGATGATTGGCATTGGATTTTACTGCAGAAAGCATGCTACTGATGTGAACGGATTTGTATTGGGAGGAAGAAGCGTTGGTCCCTGGCTGACTGCGTTTGCCTACGGAACGTCCTATTTTTCAGCAGTTATTTTCGTGGGTTATGCTGGACAGTTTGGCTGGAAGTATGGAATTGCTTCTACATGGATCGGAATTGGAAATGCGCTGATTGGTTCCATGCTTGCATGGGTAATTCTGGGAAGAAGAACCAGAATTATGACCCAGCATTTGGACAGTGCAACTATGCCGGAGTTTTTTGGTGTGAGATTTCAGTCCAAGGGACTTAAAATCTGTGCGTCCGTGATCGTATTTGTATTTTTAATTCCTTATACGGCATCCTTATATAACGGACTTTCCAGACTGTTCGGAATGGCTTTTGATATTGATTATACGGTATGTATAGTTGTGATGGCGGTTTTGACGGGAATTTATGTTATTGCGGGAGGCTACATGGCAACGGCTATCAATGATTTCGTTCAGGGAATTATTATGCTGGTGGGAATTGTAGTGGTAATTGGTGCGGTATTAAAGACCAATGGGGGATTTCTGGAAGCGCTTAACGGTCTGGCATCTATTCAGGATGAGACAGTGTCAACCCAGCCGGGGGTGTTTGCCTCCTTCTTTGGGCCTGATCCTTTAAATCTGCTTGGAGTGGTTATTTTAACCTCCTTAGGAACGTGGGGATTACCCCAGATGGTGCAGAAGTTTTACGCTATCAAGAGTGAGGATTCCATTAAAAAGGGAACTATCATTTCCACGCTTTTTGCGGTAGTAGTTTCCGGGGGATGCTATTTCCTGGGCGGCTTCGGCAGATTATTCTCAGATCAGATCGATATTGCTGCAAACGGTTATGATTCTGTTATTCCTACCATGCTGTCAGGTCTTTCACCGATTTTAATCGGACTGGTGGTTATTCTGGTATTATCCGCATCCATGTCCACCTTGTCATCATTGGTTATGGCCTCCAGCTCTACGCTGACTCTGGATGTGCTGAAGGATCATGTGGTCAAGGATATGGACGAGAAGAAGCAGGTGCTGATTATGAGAGCGCTGATTGTGGTCTTTATTGCCATTTCCGTTGTGATTGCCGGAGTACAGTATAAGAGCAACATTACCTTTATTGCTCAGCTTATGGGTGTATCATGGGGAGCGCTGGCAGGTGCATTCCTTGCTCCCTTCCTGTACGGATTATATTGGAAAGGAACTACCAGGGCAGCCTGCTATGTCAGCTTTGTATTTGGAGCAGGTATTATGATACTGAATATGCTTTTCAGAAGCAGCTTCCCTGTGCTTTTACAGTCTCCTATTAATGCAGGTGCATTTGCAATGCTGGCAGGGCTGGTGATCGTTCCTGTAGTAAGCTTGTTTACCAAAAAGCCGGAGCAGAAGTGGGTGGAGGATACCTTCTCCTGCTATAACAGAAGGATTGAGGTTCCCGTAAAGCAGTCGTTAAGTGAATAGACGAGATTTACCAAGCCGCCGGCACATTATTGCCGTCGGCTTGGTTCTTTAAATTCCGAAAGCAGAATGAATTGGCTTTTTAATCGGAATAGAAAAAATGCTTTCTATTTTGAAGAATATGTTGTATAATTCCACATATAAGCATTTCAGATGACAAATCGTACATTTTCCCAAAAGAAAAATAACTTTTTGGTTTAACATGTTTAGATGAGAAAGGCGTGGTTGTATTTTATGAGAGAAAAATATGAGTCACTGGGACTTGCTGATTTGAAAGCAATTGCCAAAGCCAGAGGACTGAAAGGTACTTCAACGATGAAGAAGGCTGATCTGGTGGAACTGATGCTGGCAGAGGATGAGAAGGACAAGGCTGAGGGGAAAAGCGTGCAGCCTAAGGGCGTTATGGGAAAAAGCGACAGGGCTGATCGTAGTGATAGAAAGCCTGACCGGACGGAAAGCAGGACAGAAGGCAGAGCGGAAAACAAAACAGAAGCCAGAGCAGAGAGCAGGACAGAGGAACAGCGCCCGGAGGAGGAGAAGTTTCCTGCGGAGCTTGACAGTGGTGTGGCAGCCAGCGGAATTTTGGAGGTTATGCCGGATGGTTATGGATTTATCCGCTGCGAAAATTATCTTCCCGGCGATCATGATGTGTATGTGGCGCCCAGCCAGATCAGAAGATTTGGCCTTAAGACAGGAGATATTCTTGAAGGAAATACCAGAGTAAGAACCCAGGGAGAGAAATTTGCGGCTCTTCTCTATGTGAAGAGCATTAATGGATATCCGCCGGAAGTGGCGGCACGGAGAAGAAATTTTGAGGATATGACACCTATCTTTCCCAATGAGAGGCTTCACCTTGAGATGCCCGGCGCCAGTGTGGCTATGAGAATTATGGATCTGGTAAGCCCCGTCGGCAAAGGACAGCGTGGTATGATTGTATCACCTCCTAAGGCCGGTAAGACCACATTGCTTAAAGAGGTGGCTAAATCCGTTAAGAGAAATTCTCCGGAGGTGCATTTGATTATTTTGCTGATTGATGAGCGTCCTGAGGAGGTTACGGATATTAAGGAAGCGATTGAAGGGCCAAATGTAGAGGTTATTTATTCTACCTTTGACGAGCTTCCAGAGCATCATAAAAGAGTGTCGGAGATGGTAATCGAAAGAGGCAAGCGTCTGGTAGAGCATAAGAAGGACGTTATGATCCTGATTGACAGTATTACCAGACTGACCAGAGCCTACAATCAGACGGTGCCGCCAAGCGGACGTACCTTATCAGGTGGTCTTGACCCGGCAGCGCTTCATATGCCGAAACGCTTCTTCGGTGCGGCGAGAAATATGCGTGAGGGCGGTTCTCTGACGATTCTTGCTACAGCGCTGGTAGATACGGGAAGCAAGATGGATGATGTGGTTTACGAGGAATTTAAGGGTACCGGTAATATGGAACTGGTTTTGGACCGAAAGCTGTCCGAAAAGAGAGTTTTTCCTGCCATTGATATTCCAAAATCAGGAACCAGAAGAGAGGATCTTTTGCTGGCTCAGGATGAGCTGGAGGCCATCAATATTATGCGAAAGGCGTTAAACGGCCTTAAGCCTGAGGAAGCGGTTGATAAGATTTTGGATATGTTTGCAAGAACAAGAAATAATCAGGAATTTGTCAATATGGTCAAAAAAATCAAGTGGTTTTAATGAGTAAAGCCATAAAAATAAGAAAAAGGACTTGCAACATACAAAAGCCTATGATACAATTAAAAAGCTGTTTCGGGAGAAATGGCTGTGTATATGGGTGTTCCCATATATCGGTGGATGAGAACGATTTATGTTATTAAGTTCATATAGAGAGGAGCATTTTTAAGATGAAAGAAGGAATTCATCCTGAGTACTATCAGGCAACAGTAACTTGCAACTGTGGCAACACATTTGTAACAGGTTCAACCAAGCAGGATATCCACGTTGAAGTTTGTTCTAAATGCCATTCATTCTACACAGGCCAGCAAAAGGCTGCAAGAGCTGACGGACGTATTGATAAG
>JAUNGK010000088.1 GCA_030524555.1 Bacillota bacterium
CTGATGGTCTACATTGGTGGTAAGTACAAAATATTTTTTGTTCTCTGTCAGTCGGTAAACCTTCTTGTACAAAGGCAATGCACCTGGAAGAACACGGTTTACCATACCACTCTTTGACCAGTATCCCCACTTTGCCTCCTCCGTCTCAAAGGGATAAAATCCTGCACTATACATATCCCTCATGTAAGGACCTCCATATTTTTCAATAAACTCTTTAAAGTTATCCGTAAACCGAACGCCTCCCATAGTAAGCCCGGCTGCAGTAGATAAGCCTGCTCCCGCCCCGATTAAGATATAATCTGCCTCCTTAATCAGCTTTGCTGCCTGACTGATCTGCTCCCTATAAGGTATGTCCTGAAATACATAATCGCCTGCAGGCGTTCCGCTTAAAAAGGTTTGGAACGTTGTCTGTGGTTTCCTTCCAAATAAAATATGCTGTGTCATCTTTATTCCTCCCATCTTTTACATGTCATTTATTGGCTTCTATCAATTAACCAGCTTTCAGGATTAGTTGTAACTCTTGTTATTACATTTCGATTTTATCACCGTTTTATTGTAATGTCAACAGTTACATCTTACTCAAAAGAAAAAGGCCAAACCATTTACTGATTTCGGCCTTTACGAATTATATTTTTATTTAGGAACCGCAAGACATTTCCGTATATCATTTATTACATCCGCTATGGTATACTTTTTCATTTCACTCTCCATCGCTTCCTGAATGTGTAATAGCTTATCATCCAATGCAGTATGTATGTTTTTTCCTACCGGACAATTTGGGTTAGGATTTTCATGGAAATGGAACAGTTCTCCCTCCTCCAATAAATCAACTGCAAGATATATGTCATAGAATGTAATCTCATTTATCGGCCTGGTTGCCGTAGTGCCACCCGTTCCCCTGGCCACCTCAATCAATCCTGCATTTCTAAGCTGAGATAAAATTTTTCGAATAATAACCGGATTTACATTGATACTGGCTGCAAGAAAATCACTTGTGATCTTATAGTCTTCCCCAAAAATCTCCATACAAGCAAACACATGAATTGCAATTGTAAATCTACTGGATATCTGCACAGTATCACCTCCTAGCTCTCATTCAGTTTACATTGTTTTTGATGTAATGTCAATGATTACATTGTTTGCGCCTGCATAATTGTAATCTCTCTTTTACTCCAATACTACCTTGCTGAGCCAGAGGGCGGCATCTTCTTCATAATCTTCCCCTTCAGGATAAATAACGGCAACGCTTCCGAAGGATGCCTCTCCCATCTTAAGTGCATTGTAATATGTCATTCCATCCAGCGTATACTTTACATACAGATTTCCATAGCTGTCCTTAGAAAATTCCGCACCTTCCGGCAATCCCTGCTTTACGCCGTCACGCTGAGAATATTCCTCCAAATCCTCCGGCAGCGGAACACCGGCAGCCTCGTATGCATCTGTTCCAAAGCGGCTGCACATCACAGTAATCGAATCCTTGGTAAATGCCGCATAACTCATAGGCAGTACTTCTTCTGATGTGCCGGATTCTGCTTCAAAGCCCTCCGGAAGGTAAAAAATACCTACACCTTCTACCGCATATTCCTTTAAGCTTTCCTCCGCTGTCTCCTGTCCCTTTCCGCAGCCGGCCAACGCTGCCACTGCCAGAGAAAATGCTAAAATCAAAGTAACTGCCTTTGGGCTTTTCCTGCTTAATTTCATTTTTCTTCCTCCTCATTATTGATTATTTAACAGTACATAAATTTTACCCTTTTTTACCTGCCATTGCAATAATCAACCTAATAATTTATTCCCCTTCTCACATAGAGAATAAATTTCATCATACTTTTCTTCTATCAGCGGTGTTACTTTTTCTGTCCGGTTTTCAAGCACCTTTTTATACACAAAATAGGGAAGTATCCATCCGATAAAGCCCGGTATGGCAAGCAAAATACATAATATGATATGGGGCGGCTGCGCTGTCACTGCAAATGTGGCCCCGGCCATAAATGCGGTTCCTGCAACTGCAATAATGAGTGCATACATAGTAGCTGCAGAGGTCTTTGACTTTTCCAGCGTTTCAATTTCCCTGACACAGCTTTCAAAATTTCTCTGAAGTCTTGTAAGCTCCATTTTATTGATAATCTTTCGGTTTCGTTTGAGCCGCAGGATTACTTTATTTTTCAATTGAGAATTTTGGTTCACTCCACAATCCCCAGAGCTATTCCCATCCGCTTCCCATCCAAAGTTCTCATATCCGTCCATGAGGAAGGATACTCTGCTTTTATCCGTAATAACCTCTTTATATTCATATCCCACAAATTCTTTCTTCTTTGCTCCGATGTCTTCCATTACTGTTTTCCTCCATCCTTGTTTTCAGATGCGCCCGCTGCAGGCAGAGTCACAAGAAAAGTACTTCCCTTCCCCGGTTTGCTGAAAACCTGAATATCGCCATCCATTAGTTCAAGCACCCGTTTTACCAATGCCAGCCCCAGTCCGTTTCCTTCTTTGGAATGAGAGGTATCCCCCTGATAAAACTTGTCAAATATATGATTCATGACATCAGTGTCCATACCGCTTCCCGTATCTGAAACAGATATTTTGACAAAGCTTTCCTCTGAGGTCTGTTTCACCGAGACGGTTCCTCCATGCTCCGTAAATTTGACGGCATTGGACAAAAGATTATTCCACACAAGCTCCAAAAGGCTTTCGTCCGCTTCCACCATCGCCACATCATCTATCTCTGTTTCCAGCTCTATTTCCTTTTCGTCCCACGTCTCTTCAAACTGAAGGATACAATCGCATAACTGTCTGCACACATCATAAGCTTCTACTTCCGGGATTATTCTCTGATTTTCCAGCTTATTCAGCTTCAGAATATTACTGATCAGATTGGAAAGCCTCATTGCCGCTCCCTCAATGCTCTCAGCATATTCTTTTCTTTGTTCCTCTGTAATGTGTTCTGCTTTCAACAGTTCTGCATAATTCTTAACAATGGCAATAGGCGTTTTCATTTCATGAGATACATTTGACACAAAATCAGTCTTCAATGTCTCAATGCTCCCAAGCTCCTCTACCATCTTATTAAAATCCATGATCATAACATCCAGATAGTCCCGTTTATCCTGTGTATGAAACGCAGGAACATACACGGAAAAGTCTCCGTTTGCCACACGGCTGGTAGCTTCTGCCAGTTTATGCATGGGCTCCTCATAGGCAGAACGGATTTTTCTTCTGGTAAACAAAGTAAGCGCCGCCGCAACCATTCCCCAATAAATCATCGGGATGATACACTGAACCACCGCATGACACTCCAAGCGGTTCACAAGCACAATCAATCCTGTATGGATGCCTGACATCAGAAGAAGTATAACAAAGAAAATCACAAACAAAGATGACGGAAATCTGCTCTCCTTCACCGGTCCATAATTCTTACCTTTTTTCATTGTAATACCACCTTATATCCCAAACCTCTTACGGTTACAATCTTAAATCCGTCACATGCCGACAGCTTATCCCGAAGCTTTGTTACATAAACATCAACTGCCCGCAGGCTGGTTTCACTGTCCACATCCCAAAATTCATCCATTAACTGTGCTCTGGAAAATGTCTTTTTCGGATAAGATAACAGCTTATAAATAATATTAAATTCCCTTGTAGTAAGGCTAATCTCTTCTCCGTCAACCGTTGCGCTCATACCATCCGCATCCAGTTCCAGATTACCTACCGTAATCTTCCTTTCCATTTCTATATTTGCCCTGCGAAGCAGCGCCCTGACACGGAGGAGTAATTCATCCAGTTCAATCGGTTTCACCATATAATCATCAATTCCAAGCCTGAAGCCTTTTTGTTTGGACGGCAGATCATCTCTTGCTGACATAAACAAAATCGGAATAGTTTTATTAACCTCCCTGACTGTCTTGGCAAATTCAAACCCGTCAATTTCCGGCATCATAATATCTGAAATAATCAGTTCATACAGATTGTTATACATTTCCTCATATGCCTCATTTGCAGACAGGCACCCCTTTGCCTGAAATCCGCTGTCATTTAAATAAGTGCAGACTATCTGATTTAAGCTTGCATCATCTTCTACCACAAGTATATGAATCATGCCGATTCCCTCCTTTTTATAAACTACCCTTCTTTTTTGACAAACAAATCCCCTGTATTCCCAGGCCTAAAACCATCAGGCACACAACCGTCCCGGTGATTCCATTCATCAGCTTTATCAGTCCTTCCTCCCCATCCGCAAAAGATGCAAACATCGCTGTCTGGAGTGTCAGAATGGAAACACAGGAATCAATATAGCCGATTCTTCTGGTTATGGAAAGAAGCGGGGATTTCCTTTTTCCTACCTTAATCACCTGTATTGTGGACATAATAATCTTATAAAAGGTATAAGCCGCCACCGCATAAATCATAAAACCCGGATAATTCTTGCCGCCCTGGGCATTCAAAAGCAGAATAACCGCTCCCGCCAATACCACTGCCATCAATATAAATAATATACTGTTCCTGCGATAAACAGACAGCTCCCGCCGCATATGCTCCTGTTTTTCCAAAATGGTGGAAATCTTTCTTTCCTGCCTGACAACTCCCGCACGCATGATACTTAACAGAATATAATATGCCGACAGTGTGCCAAACCACGCCGAATGACTGGCAATTCCGATTACACCGTTAAATATCGCAAAGATAATATTACTCACCATGCCGGGCACCGCAAACAGAATGGTTCTCCACCTGTAATCGGTTACTGCTTTATTCGTATATGGATTTGCAGCAATTGCCGGTTTTATGATCTCCCTGATATCCTGTCTGATATGAATCGTAATATAATAGCAGCTTGCAGTCAATGTCACAGCTGCTAACACATAAAATACCATGCCGGCAAAATAAGGAAAGCATGCAAACGCTGCTTGTAACAGCGCAAGTGCACCGCAGACTATTGCCGCCAAATACAAAAAAATCCGGTAGCGCAAACGTAACGAAGGAATCAATATGCTTAACTTTTTCTTCTTTGTTTCTTTTTGATTTTTCATATATGAATTTCTTCCGCCGCACTTTAAATCCTTTGAAACCTTTTTACTTTAAGCCCTTGGTAAAGGGGATCAGACTAAGAAGCACAACGATACCAGCAATTCCAATTATAATTCCGGCAATCATATGGCTCCATACCATTGTAAGACACATACCAACACCTAACAGCAATGCTCCAACGATTCCCAGCAGTATTGCACCGATGGTTTTTCCTGATGGCTTGATTGGTTCTTTGTTTTCCATTCTTCTCCATACCAATACCATGACAAGCAGCATGGCTGCTCCAATCACTCCCATAATAACGCCCGGCCTAAAGGCATTCCATTCCGGAATCAGCGCCATGCACATGCCCAGAGCAAACAAAATACCTCCAATTGTTCCTAAAAGCATAGCTACAAATGTACTCTTCTTCATTATTTAATACCTGCCTTTCCTGCTTCTTCTCTTGCCTTTTGTTCTGCGGCCAATCGTTTTCTTGCTTCTTCCACGGACTCGCCTTCCTTCGTTAAAAAGCTGTCCACAAATTTATCTGCAATCTTATTGAAGCCGCTGACTGCTCCATTCTCAATTTTTTTATAGCCGCCCACTACTCCTTCTTCGATTTTTTTGTAGCCTCCAACTACATTTTCAGCGATTTTCTCATTTGCTTCTACAATCTTTGACTTTGCCATTTTTATCTCTCCTTTTTTATTTTGTTTCATTTGATATTGCAAGGATATCATGCGTTTGTTTATTATTTGTTTGACTTTTGTTTCTGAAATATTAAAAGAGAACTCTCAGCTAAAAAATCATTCCTCTTGACATAAACAGTTATACACATTATAATTACACTGTAATTAATTACAGCGTAATCATGAAAGAAGTGAATTTATGGCACTGAGAGATCATTCACTGGACACTAAAATTGTGTCCGCCGCATTTGAAGAATTTTTAGATAAAGGGTACATGGGAGCTTCACTTAGAAAAATATCAGAAAAAGCAGGTGCTACTGTCGGTGCAATCCGCACCAGATACAAGTCAAAGGATGATTTGTTCTTAAGTATGTTAAAACCGTTTCTTGATGAAATAGAGGCTGCATTTCAAAATATCAAATCAGATTACTATTCAGGAACAGATAGCAATATCCTGCTCCAGCTTAAAGCATCAATGAAAAACGAATCAGAGACGATACTTCACTTGATTTTTACCCATTATGATGAAGCTGTGATGCTTTTTTATCGGAGTGCGGGAAGCAGCCTTGAGCATTATTTAGATGTACTGATTGAAAACAAGATTGCTGAAAGTGTGACTTTCTTTCGCAGCTTTGGCTATACCGATATCGATGAGAAGCTATTGGGACTTCTCATTTCGGTACAATTCAACAGCTATCGCCAAATTATCATCAATTGCCATGATCGGCAAACAGCTGAGAAATATATGAATACGCTGATGATTTATCATAGTGCCGGATGGGTTTCTCTTTTCCGTTCTATGGATCACATACAGGAGGATAAGTGTAATGAAATATAATGGTTCTTATTTTTGGCTTTTCAAAAGTCCTATGAAAAAAGTGCTGACTGAAAAATATGGAAAACAATATGCCGAAGACATCATGAAGAAAAGCAAATCCGTTTACCGCAGGCTCGTTACCGAGGCGGATGACCTCGGCGATGACAACCCAATGGCTTATAATGAGCTTTTTGCACTCGCCTTTGTTGCTCCATATATAGCAAGCGATAAGAAGATTCCGCCCAAAACTGTGCAGGAAATGATGCGCCGGGCATTGTATCATGTGAAATGGTATTTTGGGGCTACAAACCTCAATACGGACAGCGGAAAAAATGCAAATAAAAAGAATATCATGAAATATGTCAAGTGGTATACACCGGAAATGGAAAAGAAATACCCCACCTCTTTCAAGGTTGATTTTGTGGGACAGCCTTACCCCGGGGCATGCTATTACCGCATTACCAGATGCCCTATTTGTAATTACTGTCAAAAACTTGGCGTTGAGGAACTGCTGCCTCTGTTTTGTGAACTGGATAATGTCATGATAACACTCCAGCATGGTGTGCTGCACAGGGAGCAAACCATCGCCGATGGCGGTGATTACTGCGACTATTACATCACAGGCAATAAAGAATAATTGCCTGTGAAACTGCCTGTTGCGTTATCGGCAATCCATTATTTTGGTTACCTTTGCGCCACAAATAATTTACCGATCCTCATTATCAATTTATTATTCTATAATCCTATAGCCTGCTTTTGACAGCAGTTCTATTGCCTTTGAGAAATTTTCTGACTTTGTTAAAATGTAATCCGTATTAAATGTAGATATAGCAAAAATGCCTATATCATTTTCTGCCATCAGGCAGGATATTTTTGAAAGTATTCCAATCAGCGAAAAATCCAAAACCCCCTGTATCCTAAACGCTTTCCACCCATCATCTCTTTCAATAACATTGTCCGGCACATTTTTCGTAATACACACTAAGGAGCATTCTTCATCTGTTTTCCCTGTAAAACAATATTCACTTTCAAAATCAACCATTAAAAAATCCTTTACTTTACAGACAGAAAAGTCATAGTCTATTTTCTTTATCTCCATATACAATTTCCTCCATATATTTATCGGATTGTTCCTCATATAGTAATTTTTCTATTCCTCTTTCCAAAAACACAATCTGTTTATAGTCCCTGAATGAAAGAAAATAAGGGATTTTGCAACATATCAAAACTGTTTAAACCATTTAATCCATACAGATTATTATATACAGAATACAGATTCATTTGAGATGGCATCAGGGCTGCCTGCTGCATCATATATTTCTGGTACAAAAGATAGGCACTTTGAATAGATTGTTTCTTCTTTTCTGCAGCAGTTTCTAATGCGGCTGTCATATCTCCGTCTTCATTAAACATCAAAGTACATTTATTTGCGGATGATTCCTTCCCCATTACGGATTCTTTAAATTCTTCTCCACTGTATTTTTCAAGCAGGTGAAAAACTTTTTCCTTCAAAGTTTCATCGAAGTTCATTCGGCTTAAAACATCTGTCGGTATGTAACAGCTAAATTTATCGCTATAACTTCCAACCATAACTTGAAACCGGTTGTAAATTTCCTGTTTCATTTTATTTACCAAATGATTTTGAAAAATACTGCCAAATGACCTACTTGTTTGATTGATATTACCAGTTCTTTCATAGGAACCAATATTGCTTATTGCTGACGCCTGATTTAATGCTTCCATAATCCTTATATCCATCGTTTTACCCCCTTTTGAAAGTTGCTTACTTTTGTAATGCTTCTGCCATCATCTGTTTTTGATTGTATTGCTCCATCAACAACCTTCTTTTTTCTGCAGCTTCCAAACTAAGCTCCTGATACTGTTTTTTCCGCTTTGCCTTTTCTTCTTGCTCCGCCTTAATTTTCGCTTCAATTTTTGCCCTTACCTCTGGTTTTAAATCTCCGCTTATATAATGAGTAACTGTACCATCCGGGTGAATCACGATGCCACAGGAATGGATTTCATGCCCCATTGCGGAAAGCTCTGCCTGATACCTCGGTATTGAATCAAGAAAATACTGTATCTTTTCTTCATAATAAGCTGCTTTTTCTGAATTATTTGCCATTTCCTCCAGAATATTAGGCGCTATCACAATATTCCCGGTTCCTGCTGTTCCAGCTCCTATTGTATCTATACTATTCTGATCCCTGCCAACACTTTGAACCATTACATTTCCATACTTACTCTTAAGATACTCCGTATACTCTTCTACTCTTACCTCACTCGTTTCCGCTGCTTTCTGCAGACTCTCTGTGAAGCTCGTACCGCTTGCAGTGGTTTTCTGTGTCCTGTTTGCATACGGATATGCACTGTTCAAAACATTTCCTATCTCATTAAAATTCATCATAAACTGGTTTCCTTCCCGATTCCTTAAATCAATCAAAATTGCTATGAACGATATCGTACTATATTCTCCCTCATTATGAGTCCATGCATTACTCCACCTCAGTCCATTGCTTAAATAGATTCATCAGTTTGTTTCCATCTAAAGCCTGTTTATACAAGCCGCTATTCATATAATCACTAATCATGGACTCTACCATGAAAGCCCAATCCTGCTTTCGTGTTTTGAACAACTCCATTGTATTTGACCTTTCAAAATACCCGTTATGCACTGCATTGTCGCTGTAATATTTCAGAGTCTGCCAGCTTCCGAAAGTGCCTCCTGTTCCCTGCCCTGTTGCATCGGCATAATTGCATAAAGCAAACATCTCAATCTCACTTGCGTTTCTCGGATTGATTTCCTTAACATTGATTAGATGTTCTTCAGCCCCCTGCAAGGTTTGTACCGTAACCTTAATGACCGGATTGTCTGCCGAATAATCTTCTGCATATTCCGCTTTCATGCCATATTTCATATTTGTGCCCGGAACATCTAAAAAGCCAATCCCCAATACATCTGTTTCCTTATCTGAATTTTGACTTCCGCTTACTTCAAATGCTTTGGGTGTCCCTGATTTTGCTGTTTTGTATGTATTGTTGTGTTCTGCTATGTTTCCTGTTCCAATTTCACCAATAGCCATTTTTATATTCCTCCTGTTAAACAATTTTTAATTCTGCAATTTCTATGCCAAATTGCCTATGCTGTTATCTGCAACTTTTATCCAACATAATTATTGCCAGTCTATCGTGACATTTGTTTCATAAGCCGCAGAAGCCTGTGACAACTGTCTTTCATTATTCCATGAAGTTAATAATTGACTATTCTCCGCTTTGTTTTCTGTTAATTCAGCGTAATATTGTCTTTGCTGCAGCTTCTCAGCAAGCACCTTCTTTTCTTGCATCTCTTTATATTGTTCTTCTAATCTCCGTTTGCGTTCTTCCCTGCGCTCCCAAAAGCTGTCTTGTGATTTTTCATTATAAAGGCTTTTTCCATTGCCACCTTGATAACCCGAACGCCAGCTTTCTCCACGGCTTTCTTCTTTTGTTGCTCCAAAGTGAAATACTGCATATTTCCCACCGCAACTGCTACTCCAGGGATCATTGAACATAAAGTTTGTTTCCACGGAATCTAAAACCCATTTTTCATACTCTGGATCATTTTTCATTGCCTCAAACCCTGCTTCCGAAATTTGTATTGATATTGAGTCATTTATATTAGATGAATGCATTGGAAGTTGTGAAATCTTATCATAAATATACTGCTTATACTCTTCCATTGTCATGTCCTCAGTAGAAACAGTGCCCGCGCTTTGTGTTTCTGAAACCGTTGCGGTTTCTCCCACCTTTTCTGCCGCTTTATTACCAAATTTATTACCAAAGGCTGTACCTGTCTTCTGGCTGCTTTTTGTTTCATAATTGCTGATGAAATTGTTATATACCCTCGACATATAACTTACATTCATTGTGTTACTCATTGCTTCTCCTTTCATTCTGCAGCATGACGGATAATATAAACACCTTATTATCTACCGACCAGTCCACGCCTCCATGATATTTTTCCGCAGCATTTTTGATATTGGCAAGACCGATTCCATGCGCTTCCTTGTCTGCCTTATCCGTTGCCGGAAATTCAGACTGCCGCTTCCGTATTACCTTTCCGTCAAAGCTGTTTTCTATTTCTATAAAAATCATCTTCCCTTTTGAAAAAGAGGACAATCGGATAAACGCTTCTGCATCCGGTTCCTTCTCCTTTAACTTCCTGCACGCTTCGATTGCATTGTCCAGTGCATTGCCTAAAATAATCCCAATGTCATAGCTTTGAATCGGCAGGTTATCCGGAAACAGCAGTCTTTCCGCATCCATCTGCAGGTCTGGTATGGTTCTTACCGCTTCGTGGTACTTCATAGTAAGCAGGGTATCAACAACAGTATTTCCCGTTTTAAATTGAAATTCCAGTCTGTCCATTGTCTGGTTCAGCTCGCTCAGATAAGTTTGCAGTTCTGTATTTTCCTTTTCACCTTTTCCTGCGGCAAGCTGCATAATTACCGCAAGGGTATTTTTCATGTCATGCTTCATGCTCCGTATACCGGAATAAACACGTTCCATTTCCGTCATGTGCTCCTGCATACTGCCAATCTGTTTTTCGAGTATAACCCTGCTGCTCTTTTCCCGGT
>JAUNGK010000089.1 GCA_030524555.1 Bacillota bacterium
TAGGCCTGGTGTCTGTACAATAAGTTACCTTAAGTCCCTTTCTGGCAGGTCCCAGAACCATTTCCGGCACAAGTGTCATTTCTCCTGTTTCTATTGTTTCTCCCCGCTGTAAGCGGTTCCAGTATTTCTTTTCAATTCCCAACTCGACAGCCCTGTCTACCTGGAATTTACCAATTCGGTCAATGCATATGCTATACCCATAGCACGGAACATTATGGTTAACCTTAAAGGCCTCGATCCTAAATCCATCAAAATGAATCACATGCTCCGGCTCTGTAAGCTCTAAACAGTCAATCACAAAAGGGAGCTCAGGTGCTATCACTCTAAGAGATGCCACCACCTTGGATAACCCCTTCGGGCCCACCAAAAGCAGCGGCTCTGTCCGTTCTGCATTTCCCATTGTGAGAAGCATTCCCGGCAGTCCGCTGATATGATCTGCATGAAAGTGAGTAAAACAGATAACGTCAATCGGTTTGGGACTCCATCCCTTTTCCTTCATGGCAATCTGTGTTCCTTCCCCACAGTCAATTAGTATACTCTGTCCGTTATATCTGGCCATCAAGGATGTCAAGTAACGGTATGGGAGGGGCATCATCCCGCCTGTCCCCAACAAGCAAATATCCAGCATAGTTCCTCCACTGTCTGTGCTGTCCATTCCGTACTTATTTCCAGGAGTCAGCTTAAAGCAGTTCCTTAATCTCCTCCTCTTCTACCGGAATGGCAAAACCTTTAATTAATTTATCATAGCATTCTTCACACAAATCAAAAGAATGCTTCATTCCATCCTTATTACTGAAATAGCCAAATCTGCTATCTCCATGATAGCATCCTTCCTTTAAGATGCCGTTTTCCACTGTCAGTTCCTTTTTGCATTTATTGCAGATTACCGCTGCAAGATGCTGCTTATCCTCATCCATATAAATTCGCATGGTCTTATCCTCCTTCTACCCCTATTATACATAAAAGAAAAATAAGAAACAGTGGTAATTCTTCCATGCTCTGCCTATCTTTTCCACATGATAAGAGCATCTTCCTTAGGCTTGTCATAAAAACCGGGTCTTATTCCTTCCCCTTTAAAGCCCAAGCTTTCGTACAAATGAATTGCAGGAGCATTACTGCACCGTACCTCTAAGGTACAATCGCCAATTCCGTTTTCGGTGGCCTTACCCAGCATATACTCCAGCATCCTTCTGGCAATGCCCTTTCGCCTGTACTCGGCCTTTACCACCACATTGGTGATCTCTCCTTCGCCGCATATATTTCTGATACCACAGCAGCCTGCAATCTCACCATCTATTTCCGCCACATAATAATATGCGTAGTCAGCTTCCACCATTTCAAGAAAATCCTCTGCCGACCAGGGCATGGAAAAAGCTTCACTCTCTATCCTGCTGGCAGCTTCCACATCTTTGGCTCCCATCTCTCTGATTCGCAGCATTCTCATCCTCCGTTTTCTTCAGAAGAATGGTTCATCAAAGACATCTTCTCCCGTTCAGCCTGTGATAACCTTAAGTACTCGGGTGCATGACTTCCTGCATCCGTAACCTTGCCCTCTCTCATGTACCGGAAGGCCAGCATTCCAAATGCTGCTGCCCTTTGGCGGTTCATATGGGCCGGTGCAAAGCTATAAGGCACCTTCATAAGCTCTGCAAGATTTCCTGCATAAACCGGAACCCCATCTCCAAGGAAAATTACTTCCCTGCCCAGATCGTTTAATCTGTCTGCAAGCTCCGAAACCGCCACCGCACACTGCGAAAGCACCGTTTGAAGCTCAAAGGCAAAGGGAGTCCTATCTATTTTAGCATATTCATATATTCCTGTGTAAACCTGATTTCTTCTGGCATCCATAATGGGACAGACTAATTTGTCTGTTCCATATAAGTTACAGGCCAATCCATCCAGCGTCGGTATCTCCACCAACGGCACATTCATGGCAAGTCCTAACCCCTTAGCCGTGGCCGAACCTATTCTAAGTCCGGTAAAGGAACCCGGTCCTTTTGAAATTGCAATGGCATCCACCGTACTTAAATCCAGCTCCACCATTCTGCTTAGTTCATCCAGCATAGGAAGCAGCGTCTGAGAATGGGTCTTTTTGTACTGTACGTTATATTCACCTATTAAAATGTCATCCTCCACAATGGCAACCGATGCCACCAGGCCGGAGCTGTCAATCGCAATTATTTTCATGCTTCCGCTCCTTTAGCGTAATTTTTCTGTAGTCAAACCCCATTTCCAAGTCCTTGGAAATGTTAATTTCGGTATAACTCTCCGGAAGGATTTCTTCTATTAAATCCGCCCATTCGATCAGGCATACCCCTTCTCCATAAAAGCAATCCTCATAACCGATCTCATCCATCTCCGAAATATCTCCGATCCGGTATACATCAAAGTGATAAAAGGGATATCTTCCTTCCTCATAAACCTGCATAATGGTAAAGGTTGGGCTGTTCACCGGCTCTGTAATGCCAAGACCTGCTGCCATTCCCTGTGTGAAGACCGTTTTACCTGCTCCCAAATCTCCAATCAGGGTAAAAACCTGCCCCGGCATCGCCTTTTCCCCTATTTTCTTTCCAAACTGAAAGGTATCCTCCGGGCTAAAGCTTTCAAAAATTTCCTCTCTCATATCATCCATACCTTTCCAACACAATAAAGCCGCTTAACAGCTTCGAATCTTCACCTTTTTAGGCGGCATATGCGTAGAAATCATCCGTATCACTGCAGATGTATTTTCCTGTAAATCCTTTTTGGGAAAAATGGAAGCATTGATTCTGGATGTATATACGATCAGACTCCGGGGGGTGGATACTGCCTTAAACATATCCTCCCACTTCTGACTTTGTATCTCTCCGTTTTGGGATACCTCTATTCCGTCCTCTGTCATTTTATAATGAAGCGGCGTTTTAAATGCCGGATTTGCCAAATACTGCTGCCTGGATTTGATAAACAGCGTCCACGGAAGATAAAGAAGAATAATAAGTCCTGCAATCAGACAAATAACCCCCGCTCCCATGAAAAATGCTGTTACAAGCAGCGCTCCCACTACCGCTCCGATTAACCCGGATGGACTGGTATAGGTATGAAACAGCATATAGTCATATAATGCTCCAGGTGTTATTTTCACATCAAATTCCACTTCCATAATCACTCATACCTTCCTGTCATACTTATTCCAAAGTGAAAAGGAACTGCCGGCGGCAGTTCCTATGTCTTCCACTCTTCTTAATATTATACTAAAAATCAAATAAAGTGCAACCGCAAAAAGCCTCATACGGTTCAGATACTGCTATAGGCGTAAAGATATTATTCGTGCCGCAATGCTTCGATAGGACTGAGCTTCGCCGCCTTCTTTGCCGGATAGATACCAAAAAAGATACCCACACCGCAGGAAAATAAAGATGCAAAGAAAATCGTCCCAAAGCTGACTGCCGGAGTCAACCCAGCAATTGCCCCAACACCATAGGCGCCCAGTATGCCAAGAATAATCCCGATAATACCGCCCAGCAAAGTGATAATACCCGCTTCAGCCAGAAACTGCAAAAGCACAGAGCCTGTTCTTGCTCCCAAGGCTTTCCTTATACCGATCTCTCTGGTTCTTTCCGTAACGGATACCAGCATGATGTTCATAACACCGATACCGCCTACCAACAGTGAAATTGCTGCCACAAAGGATACAAATATGGTGATAAAACCAATGATCGTATCAAACTGTGCCGTATAATCCGTAAAGCTCTGCATCATAATCTGATTTTCCCCCCGGACATTGTGCCGGCTTTCAAGCAGACTCAAAACTTCTCTTGCCACCTCGGTCACATATTCGGAGGATTCCGCAATTACATAAAACTGATCGATTTCATCTACATACAGGCCAAATTTATTGGCCAGAAAGGTAAGCGGCGCTTCCGCTTCAATCGTGGCGTCTCCTCCTGCTCCCATGCTTATCATTGTAGACGCATTATCCTTTCTGATTCCCACTATCCGCATTTCCTGTGTAATGCCCCAAAAGGTAGCGTCAAAGCTCATTCCGACTACATCTGTTGTTCCAAAAAGTGCTACTGCATTACTTTCTGTAATCACACAGACATTATTCCCCGAATCATAATCGTTCTGCGAAAAATATTTTCCCCTTGTCATGGGATCAGTGGAATAATATTCCAGTCCTACAGAACCGCCTTCTGCATAAATATCAAAATCTCCTTTAGGACCTTCTGCCGTTCCCCATATCCCAAATAATGGAGTGACACCCTTTACATGCTCCACCTGATCCATAATCAGGTCAAAATCTGACTGATCAAAGGTAACCGTGGTATCCTTTCTTGTACTGTCTACGCCAAATGCAATCAGGCCGCCTCCTAAGCCCTCCAGTTCCGAATTAACCTGACCTCTCACACCATTACCAATTGAAATAACCATAATAACAGAGGAAATACCAATGATGATACCAAGCATAGTCAAAACAGAGCGTCCCTTATTGCTCCTAATGTTCATCAGAGCAATCTTGATATATTCCCAAATCTGTGCCATATTCAGCCTCCGTTCTGCTTACTGCTGCGGCATTGCCATTACAGACATGCCCTCCTGAAGATCGGCTGTCACATCTGTCACAATCTGTTCTCCTTCACTGATACCCTCAAGCACCTGAACCATAGTATCTGATGAGATGCCGGTCACAATAGGCTTCTTGACAAGAATGCTGTTCTCGTCAACTACATAAACAAATTCTCCGTCCACATCCACATTCACTGCACCTACCGGTATCAGAACCGCATTTTCTTCCTTCGCTGTACCTATAACAACCTTAGCTTCCACTCCCAGGATGACATCACTGTCAGGGTTAGTTATTTTAATTTCTGCTCCTACAACAGCAGCTCCGCTGTTATTCTTTTCTGCCATCTTATTGATCTTCGTAACCTCACCCTCATACTCCTTACTTCCGATGGTAATAACCGCCTTCTGTCCTACCGATACTTTGTCCAGATCATACTTGGTCACATAGATCTTAACCATTACATCCTCAGTGCTTTCCAGCTTAAGAAGGGAACCTCCTGCTGCCACACTTCCGCCCTCTACGGCATTCATCTCCGTAACGACGCCATCAAATTCTGCCACAATACCGCTTTCTGCAGCTTCCAGATTTTCCAGTGAATTAGCTGCTTCTATTTCCTTGGTCTGGTTGGTTGCTTCAAGCTCCTGCTTAGCCCCTGAGGTCATTTTGCCGGCTTCCGCAGAACTTTTCTGCGACTTCATTTCTGACCTGTATTCCTTATAATCAGAAAGCATTTCGTTGTAAACATCCAGCTCATCCTGCCAGCCCTTGATTTCTTTATTGTTCTGCTGTTCATAATTATTAAGCTGGACAAGCTTTTGGAGGTTCATATACTCCTCCGAATCCGGCTGATCCTGCCAATCCAAAAGCGAAATCTGGAGCAGCGCCCCTTCATAAGCAAGATCGCTTTTCTTCTTGTCAATCTTACTTTCCAGCCCTTTTATGTAAGCCTCCGTATCCGCAATCTGCTGATCAAGCACGTCTAAATTAATATTGGCTTCGCTTAAATCACCCAGCTTCTCATTATTGCTTTGAATGGAATTTTGGTAGCTTCCCTCTGCAGACTGCGCAGAAAGCTGTGCCAGCTCCTTTTCCCTTGCAAGTGCATCCTCATCATAGGAAATCAGTACATCCCCTGCCTTCACGGCATCACCTGTCTGAACCAGTACATCACTGATCTTTACATTTACATCCGAAAAGTAGTTTTTCGTTTCCAGAGTAGTCACTGTACCGCTGGTATTGATGGTCTGCTCTATCTCTCCGGTCTGTGCGCCGGTAACCGATACCATTGTCTGCACGCTGCCGCCGCCCAGCACATTCATTAAGATAAAGAGAACTATAACCACACCGATAACACTAAACGCAATGATTTTCTTTCTCTTCTTTTTGGCTGCCTTGTCAAGAGGCCTGCGCTCCTTTTTAGGCTTTTTCTCCTTTTTCTTTTTCCCTTTTCCCGTTTCTGTGCTCAGCTCTATTTCCGCACTATTTCCCTGAAACGAAGCGGGTTCCATCTCCACAACAGGTTCATTTCCGGCCTTCAATGCTTCCTTCTTTGACATTTTCTCCTCCATTCCGATGTGTTTCCCATAGAAACACTTCCTTCATTTATCAAAAAACTTTTTAAATTTCTTTATGGTTAATGATATCATCCACAATTTTCCCGTCCATAATACGAATGATTCGCTTTGCCCTTGATGCGATATCATTATCATGCGTGATAAGAATAACCGTTCTTCCTTCAGCATGAAGTCCCTTTAAGATCTCCATGATCTCCTTGGTTGAACCGGAATCCAAATTTCCCGTAGGTTCATCTGCAAGAATCACCGGAGGAGCCTGCGCAATTGCTCTGGCAATGGCAACCCTTTGCTGCTGTCCTCCCGACATTTCCGAGGGTTTATGCTCCATTCTATCCTTCAATCCCACCTTTGCCAATGCAGTCTCAGCCAGATGAATTCTTTCCTTCTTTCCTACCCCGCGGTAAATCAGCGGAAGCTCCACATTTTCAATTGCAGTAAGTCCTGCAATCAGATTAAATCCCTGAAAGATAAAACCAATCTCCCTGTTTCTGATATCCGACAATTCATCATCCGTCAGATTAGATACATCCTGACCGTTTAATATGTAGGTTCCGCTGGTCGGAACATCCAAACAGCCAAGCATATTCATCAAAGTAGATTTACCTGAACCTGATTGACCGATAATGGCAACAAATTCGTTCTTATTAATTTTCAGATCCACGTGATCCAACGCACGGACCTCATTCTCACCGGGATTATATATCTTGCACATATCCCGAATTTCTATCAGTTCTTCCATTCTGCCTCACATTCCGATGCCTTCCTGACATCAATTATCTGTACCATTGTATTATATTACTAATACAATAATTGTCAATACCTGATTTTAAATATCTCCTTATTATCCAATTAAATAATATAACGAATTATATGATGTAAATATTTCAAATTTCTATATAAAAAACTTAATTTTTTCTAAAGAACTGTGACAATGAATGCTAAAACCCTGCACAGGCTTTTCCATGTGCAGGGTCTTCTATTTCATTTATCTCTATGATCCTATTCGTACAGCTTTATCTGACGGTTTCTACCTTTTTTGCAGCATTCTTCACCCTTCCCACTGTTCCCGTTTTCAGAATGGGACTGAGCTTTTTATATACCAAAAGGGTAACAATGGATACACTGGAGCCCTTCAGCAGATTTAAAGGAGCTACTGCAAAAATCACCAGCGTAGTTACACTGTTAATACTGCCATTGACCTTTGTACCCATTTCCACAATTGCCTCCAGCGGCATTCCGTAAAGAGATGCAAATGCGGGCAGAAGATAAACTGCATTAAACAGGGTTCCAAACACACTCATAATCAGCGTACCGGTTACCGAAGCCAAAATGGCATTCTTCTTGGTCTTCTTAAACATATAAATAATAGAAGCGGGAAGGATAAAGCTGCATCCAATTACAAAATTGGCCAGATCACCTACAAAGGCGGTACTGGTTCCCTTGATTAAAAGCTTTAATAGAATCTTGCACAGCTCAATCATGACGCCTGCTACCGGTCCAAAGGCAAAGGTTCCTATCAGGGCAGGTATTTCACTAAAGTCAAGCTCATAAAAGGCCGGTGCAAAGGGCACAGGAAATTCAAACATCATCAGCACTGTTGAGATTGCCGCAAACACACCAATCATGGTAATCTTCCTTGTGGAAAGTATTCTTTCCGTATCATTGTTTTTCTTCTTAATCAGCTTTTCTGCCAGATATGCAATGGCAAAAAGAGCCGCTGCAATCCCTACACATACCAGGACAAACACCACGTTGTCCTTCACACTTGTCCATAATCCGTTACTCATCTTAACTATTCTCCTTTCAATACCCCGGAAAAAGTTCTATCGAAAAGCATCATAAGAAAACAAAAACCCCGGATCAAAATCCGGGGTAATATTTCCTGCATGCAGAAAACACATTTTCACAATGAAACCTGTGACAAAACAGCATACACTGTCCTGCTTCTGCAATTTCTTCTCTCATCCAGACTTTACTGTCGGTTTTGGAATTTCACCAAATCAGCCATGACACCTTTCATTAACCTCCCAGGCAATCACGGGTCGCGGACTATACCGCCGGTAGGGAATTGCACCCGACCCCGAAGAACTTTTTCTATATTTATTTACGGTTAATAATTATAAACTATCTTCTCTCATATGGCAAGAAGAAATATTACTTTTCAATATAAGCAAAGAATCCATTTACATTCGAAGACTCCATGTAGCCCTTTTCTACCCAGAAATCAGCCGCCATCTGTGCAATTTCCTTTATGTTACCTTCCTTGGAAAGATCATTAAACTCCTTATTCATGGCCTCATCATAGAAGGTAATCCCTGCACATTCATCAATCACATCCTGCTTATCCAGAGAAAGCCCTTTTGCCATAATCTCACAGCCCTCATCAAAATTTTCATTCAGATAAGCCACTGCCTTATTCCAACAGTCATTCAGCACATCCGCTGCGTCCGGGTGCTCCTCTAAGAAGTTTGAATTGACAGTAAGTACATCAATGATCGCCTTGGGATAATCTGCGGAAGATACCAGAATATGACCTCCCTCACGCTCACCACAATTGCTAAGTGCAGGCTCCCATGTCACTGCCGCATCTACATTTCCTGCAATAAACGCTTCTCCTGCCGCATCATTTCCCATCTCAACGATGTTAATCTGATCCTCGGTAATATTGCTGTCCGAAAGCACCTGCAGGAAGAAGAAATAGGAGGTTGCCGACTTATCCAGTGCAACCGTCTTGCCTGCCAGATCATCCACCGTCTGAATTTCCGCTGTTGCAACCAGACCGTCACCGCCTGTTGAGCAGTCCATGGTACATACATACTGTTCCGGCGCTCCTGCATCAAACTGAATGATATCACGATCCATTACCTGTCCTAGTGCCTGAATGCTGTTTGAAACAAATGCCGCACCATAGGTAGACTCATCCTCCATAATTACAACCTCTGCATCATAACCCGCCTCTTCAAAATAGCCCTTTTCAATTGCAATGAAAACGGGCGCATAGCCTGCCCATGTGCAGAACGCAATTTTCATAGGGATAAGCTCCCCTGAATCACTTGTTTGGGACGCACTTTCATCCGCTTCCCCATTGTTTGCTGTAGCTGCCTGGGAACCGCATCCTATACAGGAAAGTGTCAATGCTCCCGCAAGCAGTAGTGCTAATAGTTTCTTCATAATCTCTCTCCTCTTCTTTTATTTGTCAATGGCTGCATCCTGGCTTTCCTGCCAGAGCATATCCATGATCTTCTGTTTCATCTTTAAAAATTCGGGCGTAACCAGCATTTCGTGGCTCCGCTCTCCTTCCATATCTACGGTCAGCACCTCCCGAATCGTTCCGGGACGGCGGCTCATTACGTAAATACGGTCTGCCAAAAGGATTGCCTCATCAATATCGTGTGTAATAAATAAAATTGTGTTTTTTGTCTCCCTGCTGATCTTAGCCAAAAGTTCCTGCATAACCACTCTTGTCTGCGCATCCAATGCACCAAAGGGCTCATCCATAAGAAGGATTTCCGGATGATTGGCAAGTGTTCTTGCAATGGCTACACGCTGCTTCATTCCGCCGGAAAGCTGCTTGGGAAGTGCATTTTCAAAACCGGTAAGGCCGATCAGCTTAATAAATTCCCTTGCCACCTGTTCCCGCTCCTTCTTGGGAACTCCTTTCATCTTAAGGCCAAACTCCACATTCTTTCTGACTGTCAGCCAGGGAAATAAGCTGTAGCCCTGAAAAACCATTCCTCTGTCCGCTCCCGGTTCCGTAACATCCTCTCCGTCTATCTGAACCTGACCTTCCGTTGCCGCCTCCAGTCCTCCGATAATATTAATCAAGGTTGACTTTCCGCAGCCTGAGGGTCCTACCATTACTACAAATTCCGATTCCTTTACTTCCAGATTAATATCCTTTAACGCCACCACATCCTTTTCCCTACGGTTGGCGGCAGGAAATATTTTTTGCAAATTACTTACCTTTAACTTCACATCGCTCATTCTGATCACCATGCCTTTCTGTCATTGACTTTTCGTTAATCGCCCAGTCTTTCATGCCATGGTACGATAAGCTTCGTCAAAATGCGAAGCAGGAAGTCTGTAATCAGACCGATCACTCCGATCATAATCAATCCCGCAAAAATTACATCCGTAGCAAGAAATCGCTGTGATTTCAAAATAATATAGCCAAGACCCGCTGATGCCGCCACCATTTCTGCTACCACAAGGTACGTCCAAGCCCACCCTATGGTAAGGCGAAAATCATCCATAAGGCCCGGCAGCGCTGCAGGGAAGATAACCTCCGTATATACCTGAAGCTTATTTGCCCCAAGGGTTCTGGCCGCATTAATCATATTCTTATCAATGGATGATACTGTATCGCATACCATCAGCACCAGCTGAAAAAAGGTGCCCAGAAAAATAATTACATATTTCTGGTTTTCCTCTATCCCCAAATATAACAACGTCAAAGGAACCAAAGCCACAACCGGCAGATACCGAACAAATTCGATCACCGGCTGTATAATAGCGCTGAAGAATTTGGAACGTGCCATCAGCATACCGATAGGCAGTGCCGCAACAGCCGACCACAGCCACCCTACCATAACGCGCTTCGTAGACACAAAACAATGCTCCAGAAGCGTTCCGTCCTTAGCCATATCCACCAGGCTGATCCAGACTTCGGTAGGCGATGGCATAAAAATTTTATTTACAAACCCGCCATAGGTGACAACGCACCACACCGCTATAATCACACAAAAGGAGATAAAGGAGAGACATCCGTAGGATAATCTTCTTGATTTCTTCATAACCGTTTCTCGACTTCCTTACCTATATTTCATTCTTTCACCACATTAACATGCTAAAGCATTATAGCATGATTACATTTATTTGAAAAGTCCCAATGCAAGTCGCCTCCACCCGTAAAACGGGTGGCTCGGGACGCGGGCTCTAAGCCCGCCCTACTAGGCCGCGCCTCAAGGCGCTAGCTTTCTCTTTATGCTGTGGGAAGTCTGT
>JAUNGK010000090.1 GCA_030524555.1 Bacillota bacterium
GTGGGCGTACTGATACAAAACGACTGCACGGATGATACACTTCCGGGAACCGGAGATACAGATTCTTCCACTCCTGAGGAACAGCCCCCCGTAACATCCCCTGATGATGATACGGAAGCTTCAGAGGGCGAAGTTCACCCTTATGTTCTTCGTATTGTAGAGCTGGTAAATGAAGAACGTGCCAAGGCCGGTTTAAATCCTGTCACATTGGATATGGCAGCCGCCACTGCTGCGAAGGTCAGGGCACAGGAGATTGTAAGCAGCTTTTCCCATACCCGTCCAAACGGCAGCAGCTTTGCAACAGCCTTAAAGGAGCAGGGCGTCAGCTATCGGACAGCCGGTGAAAATATTGCCTGGGGCCAGCGCTCCCCGGAAGCGGTTATGGAAGGCTGGATGAACAGCTCCGGCCATCGGGCAAACATTCTCAAAGAATCCTTTACCCACATCGGTGTAGGTTATTATCAGGAAAACGGAGTTAATTACTGGACACAGTTATTTTGGGGGTAAAACAAGCTATAAGGGTTACTGAAAACGAATAAAAGTATGAAGTCTCTCTCTTGACGAGTGCCCGTCTAGTCTCCATAATAAAGGATGATATCTGATTGAAATTAAAAAAACGGAGGTATTTATGAGCTGCGAAGTTTATATGCATGGCCAGATATTAGGAACTCATTCATTTTGGTTAAAGGGAGATTTTTTACAGCCAGATGAATATTCCGAGATAAAAGAAAAGTATTTTTTACCCGGTGGAGAAACGGGTACAGCAGCAACTGTACTGGCATCTCTGGGAGTGAACGTAAAAATAGACGGCTCCCATATCGGAACAGAAGTGGCGCCGCTGATAAAAGAATTTTATAAGGACAAAACTGTGGATTTATCATCCCTTTATTTTGACCCTGAGTATGAAGGATTGATGGACTATGTAGTGGTAGCGGGCTTGGTGCGTTCTCCTATGGGAATGTTTCAGGCACTGTATCAGCCGGGAGCCAAAAAACGTTGGAATATGCCAAAGGAAGCTGATATCGAAGGCTGTAAAGTGGCGGCAATTGACCCGTTCTTTATGGAGGAAACACAGACTGCTGCAGAATTGTCTGTAAAGCACAAGAAACCCTATGTGACCATAGACAGCAGCCACGACAGCTACCTTCATAAACATTGTGCCATAAATATTGTTTCCAAGGAGTGTACCTGTCACTATCTTGAAAACGGAATTGATATGAATGATATATATCAGCTGATGATTGATAATACAGACGGACTTGTTATCATTACTGCAGGGGAAAAAGAAATGATTTACGGCCGAAAAGGTCAGGCAATGAAACGTATGAAACCATTTTCTGTAGAAGTGAAGAGTACCCTTGGAGCCGGAGATACCTTTAAGGCAGGCTGTATCTACGGATTGTTACATGGTATGAAGGACGATGATCTGGTGCAATTTGCAAGCGCATGTTCTGCAATTGCCATATCCAGATTTCCTTTGCCTTTGAATCCACCGACTCTAGAAGAAGTAAATGAGCTATTGCAAAAGCACTGAGGAATTACAAATCCGGAAAGCATAGAAGCAACCGTTTTTATATCGGCTGCTTCTCTGCTTTTATACTCTGATCTGATAGGATGCCTTCCAAACCTGTCCCGGCAAAATGGAATTTCCCCATTCCCGATCCTTTAACTCGCCGTCAAAGCCCTCATGGTCGCATCTTCCATACCATGGCTCAATGCAGATAAAAGGCGCATTTTTACGCGGGGGAGACCATATCCCGAAAAGAGGGGCTTCCATGGTAACCGTCAGATAAGGAGTTCCGTCCGCAGTGCACAGTGCTGCTTTCCCGGCCTGATTGTGCTCAATCACCAGCGCATCTTTATCAAACAAATCCTCTGTAATCTTAAGGAAACCATTATTCAAAGAATATCTGTCTTTTTCATCGGTTGCCAGACCGCTGCCGCTTAATCTGGTGCTCACAATTTCATTCTCCGCATCCAGATATATCTGATAATCGGTCTGCTTCTTTCCCTCCTCAATGGGACAATTAAATGCGGGATGCCCTCCGATAGAAAAGGGAAGTTCTTCCTTACCGGGATTTTCCACCTGCCAAAGCACTTCTACGCCATCTTCCAAAAGCTTGTAGCCTAATTTCAGAACAAATTCGTAGGGATACTTTTGCAAGGTCTCTTCGCCGGATTTCAGCTCCAGCCATATCTCATCCTCTGTCTGCGAAAGCAATGCAAACTCCATGTCTCTGGCAAAGCCATGCTGTGACATGGGATAAGTCTTACCCTTGGTTCTGTACTCCTTATCATTCACTCCTCCCACAAAGGGAAAAAGCACCGGTGAGGTTCTTCCCCAGAATGCCGGATCAGCCTTCCACATATATTCCGTTCCCGTGCTAAGCTTCCTTAAGGATTTCAGCTCCGCCCCATGGGAGGCAACCCGAATAGAAATCAATTCATTTTTTAGTGTGTACACTGCCATATTACCCTCCGTTTTTCACTGTATTTGCTGTTCCGATTAGAGCATTAATGCCCTAATCCCGCTACAGAAAAAAGCCGTATTTTATTTAAAACGGCTTTTCAAATAATCTATGCTATCATATTTACACGATACGCCTCCGCAGCTCTCTGCATCTGAAACAAATTCCTGTCATAGTACATGGAAAGCATTTCCCCGGCACTGCTTACAGGCTGAAAATCTTCTGTCATATCCACTGCTTCCGCTGCACCATCACTTGTCGGCATTGTACTTTGAATTGCCGCTTCCGCATCTGACAGTTGAGCAGTTTCTACGGAAGATACGCTCTGCGCAGGTATCTCATCAAGCCCTTGTGTTTCCTTTGCAGGCTTCATAATTCTCGACGCATTCATTCTTCCCATCTGCATCTGCATATCAAGCACATCCATCCAATTAGAGGTCTGCCCCTTTCGAAGAGGATTTTCATTCAGGTCCTCATCCGTAAGGGAAGAAAAATCTGTCTTACTTGAAAGAAGATCCTCTCCAATGGATGCCACCCTTGACAGACTGCTTCTACTTAAAATATTGGTATTATAAATATAAGGTGTAAAATTAATCCCGCTTATTCGCATATTCGTTCCTCTGAAAACATTTCCATGTAACCGACAAATCAATTGCTGCACTACGATTTTAGTCTAACATAAATATGCTATATGCACAACCAAAATCACTTATTCATCCACATCCACGGCCTCTACGTCTATAATCCGCTCCGACTGCCGCTTCACCTTAAAGACCCTTGACAAAATCCATACATCCGATAAGCCGTCATAAATAAGGAAAATGCCAATCAGCCTCACCACCGTATCCATCACTGTAAAGGGATTGTAAATCAGCACCGCTCCTAATATTACCGTTAAAATACCCATCAGGAATGCGACCCACCATCTCTCATAATTGTCCTTTTTCAGTGCAATGGCTTGAACAACATTATGTAAACCATGTATCACAATAAGCACACCGACAATCACCGGCACTGCCATAATAATCATTTCCGGCTTTAACAAAATCCATATTCCGATCACCGCAACCACAATCCCAAGCAGCATCATTCCCTGAGAAACAATATTTCTTTCCCTGCTCAGCAGATAAACAATGATTTGAACCACTCCATAGATCAGTAATACAATCCCAAGCAGCATACACACAATCTGCGTGGTGGTTCCCGGCCAGATTAAAAGCACCAAGCCCAAAATTACGCATATAAGCGCCGATGCGGTATAATTCACCTTAAACTTCTTTAAAAAATCTGCCATACCTTATTTGTCCTCCTTCTAATTCCTCTTATTTTCGTGAAGCGTTCCTCTTTCTTTTTTCTATATGGCGGCTTTTTACTGCCTCAAAGATCAGATATCCCAGATAGCCTATCACCGCTCCCAGACAGTTCAGCAAAATATCGTCCACATCAAATGCGCCGAAAGCGCTGAATAGCTGGAATACCTCTATTCCCAGCACAAACAAAAACGCATTGAGAAACATTATCAAAAAATTCCGGCCATGCTTAAATACATACGGGAACAAAAAGCCAAAAGGAATGAACACTACCACATTTCCCACAAGATTTTCAAAGCTGTTAAGCATGTAGGAATAATCTATATACATTCTGATTGTCTTAAAAAGAGTGAAATTGGCTGTATCTAATCCCTCTAATATAACGCCCTTTTCCCATGTATCCACAATCGCCTTTAACTGGTCAAACGGATATTTAAAAATAATCAGCCTGATCACCAGCAACAGATACAATATAAATATCATACGGAGCTTTCTGCTTCCATAAGCTTCCTTCTCTTTTTCCACTAATAACGAACCTCCATCAAAGCAAGTCCCCTTGCAGGCACCAGTTCCCCTGCATTTTCTCTGCTTCCGGATGCCAAGATATCCTTGATTTCCTCCGGCCTTCTTTTGTTCGTTCCCACCTCAAGAAGCGTTCCCGTAATAATCCTTACCATATGATACAAAAAACCATTCCCCCTGAAGGTAAAAAGGATTTCATCTGCCGCTCCCTGCATGCACATGGATGTGCTTACTGCCTTTTCGATCCGTATCTCCTCAATCGTCCTTACGGTAGACTTTTTCCCTCGTTTGTTGGAGGTAAAGGCCTTAAAATCATGTGTTCCCAAAAGATACTCCGACGCCCTTCTCATAGCCTGTATATCAACCGTCTCTGTCAGGATATGGGCAAAGCGTCTGTCAAACACATCGGGAAGCGTCGAACAAATCACACGATAGCAATAGGTTTTCCCCTTAGCGTTTAATCTGCTGTGAAAGCGTTCCGATACCTCCCGTACCTCAATCACACCGATATCCTCCGGCAGGTACCTGTTCATATATTCCAAAATCTCCTGCGGTTCCATTTCCGTGTCCGCATGAAAATTAGCAACCTGCCCCAGTGCGTGAACACCCGCATCCGTTCTTCCCGACCCTTGAATTTCCACCTTTTGTCCGGTCATCTTAGTAAGCAGTGCTTCCAGCTTTCCCTGAATGGTATTATCGGTACTCTCCTGCCTCTGCCAGCCTTGATACCTTGTTCCTTCATATTGAAGTATCAGCTTAAAATTACGCAATTATTTAACCTCCCACGGGTTTTCCCTGCCCTCCACAAAGCATTTACAGCCCATGAGAGAATCCCGAACTACCGTTTTCACACAATCATCGGTATAAAAAGCCATATGGTGGCTTACAGTCACATTAGGGAAACCTCGCAGGATAGCCAGCTCCCTATTATTTAGTATATCTGATTTGTGATCATAATAATACAATCCAAACTCATTTTCTACCACATCAAGACCGGCACCACCGATCTTGCCCGTTTCAATTCCCCGAATCAGCGCCTCGGAATCGATCAGTCCGCCTCTTGCCGTATTAACAATCATCACACCATCCTTCATCCTTGCAATGGTATCGCCGTTAATCATATGATAATTCTCATCGGTAAGCGGCGCATGAAGGGTGATCACATCTGCCTTTTTCCACATTTCCTCAAGACTCACATAGGGAACACCGCTTTCCTTCACCTCATCACTTTCATACAGGTCATACGCCAGCAGGCCACAGCCAAAACCCGACAAATTCTTAAGCACGGTTTTCCCAATTCTCCCTGTCCCAATCACACCTACGGTCAAATCCTTTAATTCTCTGCCCTGAATCCCCATAAGCGTATAATCCTGGATATTGGTTCTCTCCATGATTCTCTTCATTTTCCTTATAGTCATAAGAATAAGCATCACCGCATAATCAGCCACTCCGCAGGGTCCATAGGGCGCATTTGCCACCGTCATGCCAAATTTTTGGGCTGCCTTCACATCAATATGGTCATAACCTATTGTTCTTGTTGTTACATATTTTACTCCATAATCAGCAAAGACCTTAAGAAGCTCCTCCGGCATTTTGGAGGTGAGAATATCAATACATTCGCTCCCCTTTGCCAAAGCCGCATTCTCTGTATTCGGTGCATCAGGACACAGCACCAGTTCAATTCCCAGTTCCTCTCCGTACCTCTCAAACAGCTCTTTTTCGTCAAAGCTTCTGTAATTATAGACTGTTACCTTCATCCTCTATACTTCCTTTCTGACTCTCTTCCTTTGCCTGCATGGCCTTTAGGCGCCTTTCCTCCAGCTCCTTATAAATGGTCACCGCTTCCATGTCCTCATCCGTTAAATGGCGGAAGTTACTGATACTTGCATACAATATTTTCAAGCTGTTCAGGAAGGTATCGAAAACCCCCTCCTCATACATATTCAAAACAATAATCCCAATAGGCACCGCAATGATCATTCCCACCACGCCGGCTGCCTTGTATCCCACATACAAAAGGATCAGGGTAGGAATAGGGGAAAGCCCCACTGAGTCTCCAACAATCTTTGGCTGTATCAGCTGTCTTGCCAGCTGTCCCACTCCCCAGATAATGAGAAGGCCGATCACCATAGTATAATCACCGCTTAAAAATTTCACAATTGCCCATGGCAGAAGCACCGTTCCCGTACCAAAGAACGGTAACAGATCCAAAAACGCCACGCCTATGGCAATAATCAGTGCATACCGCACCTTAAGTATGGTAAAGCCTACCGCTAAAAGCACATACATCCAAAGCTCTATTTTCAGCTGTGCCTTAAAATATCCTCCTACAGCTCTTCGAAGTCCCCGCCTGATCAGCGCAAACCGGTCAACAATGGATCTTGGAAGCGCCCTGGTTAAAAGCCTTGGCAGATAATCTCTGTCTGCTACAAACAAATATGCCGACAACAGACACATAATAATTGCAATGATTATAGACGGAATATTTTTGGCAAAGCGGCTTAAGGCCTCCAATGTGGGGCTGCTTAGACCTCCTACGAACTCTCCTAAGTACTCTCCTATGTTTGCGGAAAAGTTGCCGATAGCAATTCTCACACTTTCGGGAAAGAACCTGCTTGCCACCTCCAGCCTTTCGCCTACCTGCTTAAAATCCCGCTGCATTCCTTCCCACATCTCAGGAAGCTCGCTGATAAAATCTATGATTTCCTCCGTTACCTTAACGCCGATCAGATATCCTGCAAGAATTACCAGTGCAATTACCGCAATGATGACAAACGCTGAACCTGCCTTTCGCCTGATCTTCAGCTTTTTTTCAAAAAAGTGCACCAAAGGACCGGCAATCCATGCAATCAGCCAGCCGATTACAAAGGGCATGAAATAAATAATAATCCTCGGCACCACAAAGACAAATAACAGCAGCAGTACTACAATAATACCAAGATTTACCATGACCTTCAGGTAGGTTTTTTTTCTTCCGTCAACCGTCATAATCCACCGCCTCTTCCGCTTCCAAATAGGAATCCAGCAGCTCATAGATTTCTTCCCTGCCTTGCTTGGTCTGCGCAGAATACGGAATAATAATGGTATTCTTCACCACCTTAAGGCCTTCCCGTATCACCTTAAGCTGCTTTTGTATCTGACTTCTGTTAATCTTATCCAGCTTAGTGGCAATAATAACAGGCTCAAAGCCCTGATGTAAAATCCAGTCATACATCATCTTATCATTTCCGGAGGGCTCATGACGGATATCAATAAGTAAAAATACTGCCTTAAGCCTCTTGGATTTATGGAGATAATTTTCTATCATTTTCCCCCATTTTTCCTTTTCCTGCTCACTCACCTTAGCATAACCATACCCCGGCAAATCTACAAAATACATCTGATCATTAATATTATAGAAATTAATGGTCTGTGTTTTGCCCGGCTGGGCACTGGTTCTGGCTAATGACTTACGGTTCATAAGCCCGTTAATAAGCGAAGACTTTCCTACATTGCTCTTTCCTGCGAAAGCAAATTCCATGTGTTCGTTTTCGGGCAGCTTACTTGTAATTCCGCAAACTGTTTCCAAATTCACATTTTTAATTACCATTTCTATTCCCCTGTTCTTTCCTGTGCCTTTATAAGAGCATGCCGCAGCACTTCCGCCATACTCTTTACATAGGTAATGGTAAGTCCATCCTTGATCTCCTCCGAGATCTCCTCAATGTCCTTTTTATTTTCAGCAGGCACCAGCACTTCCTTGATCCCTGCCATCTTAGCTGCCAGTATCTTTTCCTTCAGTCCGCCAATGGGAAGTACTCTTCCCCTAAGCGTGATTTCTCCTGTCATGGCAAGATCATTTCTTACCGGCTTTCCCGTTATTGCGGAAAAAAGCGCAGTTGCCATGGTAATTCCCGCAGAGGGACCGTCCTTGGGCACTGCTCCCTGGGGGATATGTATATGAAAATCATGATCCTTAAAAAACTCCGGCAAAATATGGTATTCCCCGGCAATAGATCTGATATAGCTCATGCCGATCATGGCAGACTCCTTCATCACATCACCCATCTGTCCGGTAAGCTCCACTTCACCCTTGCCCGGCATTTGGTTTACCTCGATCTGCAGAGTGTCTCCCCCCACACTGGTCCATGCAAGTCCCCGCACGATTCCCACCTGCGGCTTGCTGTTTGCCTTATCCAGCATATACTTTTTCTTTCCCAGATAATGCTCCAGGGCAGAAGCCGTAACCTTGATCCTTTCCGCATCCTCTCCGGCTTCCCGCTTTTCCAGAATTTCAATTGCCGCCTTCCGCAGGATATCGCCGATCTTTCGCTCCAGCTCCCGGACGCCTGCCTCTTTTGTATAAAAGGTGATTATATTTTTCAGCGCACTGTCCTGAATCGTCAGCATTTTTCCTGTGATACCGTTTTTCTCCATCTGCTTCTTTAACAGATGCTCCCTGGCAATATGAAACTTCTCATTCTCCGTATAACTGCTGACCTCAATGACCTCCATACGGTCCAAAAGCGGTCTCGGGATTGTCTGGGTTGTATTAGCTGTTGCGATAAAGAGCACCTCTGACAAATCCAATGGAATTTCAACATAATGATCCCGAAAGCGGACATTCTGCTCCCCGTCAAGGACCTCTAATAATGCGGAAAAGGTATCTCCCTTATAATCATTGCTCACCTTATCAATCTCGTCAAGAAGCATTAAAGGATTTTTAACGCCTGCCTGCTTAAGACCTGTGGCTATCCGCCCCGGCATAGCCCCTACATAGGTCTTCCGGTGTCCTCGGATTTCTGCCTCATCACGCACGCCGCCTAAGCAAATCCTCACATACTTTTTATTCAGTGCTTCCGCTACACTCCGTGCAATAGAGGTCTTTCCTGTCCCAGGCGGTCCCACCAGACAAATGATAGGGCTCTGTCCCTTTTCGGTAAGGCAGCGCACCGCCAAAAATTCCAAAATGCGTTCCTTTACCTTGGTAAGTCCGTAATGCTCTCTGTCAAGCACCTTCCTGGCATGCCAAATGCTCTCACTGTCCTTCGTTTTCTTATCCCAGGGAAGCTCCAATAAGGTTTCAATATATCCCCGCTCCACTGCGCTCTCCGAGCTGCTTCCCGACAGGCTCTTAAAACGGGATATCTCCTTTTTAATTTTCTCCTTAACCTCTTCGGAAGCCTCTAACTTAGCAAGGCTCTCCTCAAACTGATCCGCATCAGAGAAGGTTCCTTCCTCTCCCAGCTCTTCCCTGATATAATGAAGCTGCTCCCGGAGCAGATATTCCTTCTGGTTCTTTTCCACCCGCCCCTTAATGTTTTGGGTGATTTCTTCTCTGGCACAGGCTATTTCAATCTCCCTCTGCAAAAGACCAACCAGTATCTCAAAACGCTTCTTTACATGAAGCTCCCCCAATACTGCCTGCTTCTTCTCATAGTCGATAGGCAAATTCATGGTTATCTGATCCATCAGCTCTTCCAGATTATGAACCTTAGCATACCTTTGTATTGCATTCTTATCCAGCTTAGGATAATGGGCAGCAAAAGAAGCAAACATTTCCTTTAGCTGCCTGAGCATTGCTTCCTGCCTGATCTGCTCCTCATCATCAACCTCATGAACAGAGATTTCCTTTACATAGCCTTCCAGATATCTATGATTTTCTTCATTTAGCTCATACAAAATGCCTCTGCATACTCCCTCCACCAGTACACGCACTAGCTGGTTGGGCAGTCTTGTAATCTGCTTGATCTGCGCAATCGTGCCTACATCATACAGATGCTCTCTTCTGGGCGTATCTATATCCACATCCTTCTGTGTCACCAGATAAAGTCTTCCATCCTTTGCTATGGCGCCTTCTAACGCCTGAATGGATTTTACCCTGTTTAAATCAAAATGGATCACTGCCTCCGGCATGATCGTCATTCCTCTAAGTGGAATGACAGGCAGCAGTTTTAGCTGCTCTTCTTTTAATATTTCTTCACTCATATGTTTTCCCTATTCAGTCAGACACAAAATGCCGCCCTCCGGCGGCATTTTGTGTCTAACAGCAAAGTGCTTATCTTGCTTTTTTCAATACTTCACGATGTATCAATAAAGGTTCACTGGCACCTTCCACCGCACCCTTTGTGATAACACATTCTTCAATTGTATCATCCGAAGGAATCCTGAACATCACATCCATCATCACCTTTTCCATGATAGAACGAAGTCCTCTGGCCCCCGTCTTCCTCTCAAACGCCTGCTTTGCAATGGCCTCCACCGCATCCTTATCAAAGGTCAGCTTCACATCATCAAAGCCAAACAGCTTCTGGTACTGCTTCACAAGTGCGCTTCTGGGCTCCGTGAGAATCCGCACAAGCGCTTCCTCATCAAGTCCCTGAAGAGATACATTAATGGGAACACGTCCCACAAATTCCGGTATCAAGCCGAACTTCACCAAATCCTGAGGCGTCACCTCGCTTAAAAGCTCACTGATCTCCCGGTTGTTTTTACTTGCAATCTCTGCGTCAAAGCCAATGGAATTACGGTTTAATCTATTCTCTACAATCTTTTCCAGGCCGTCGAAGGCCCCGCCGCAGATAAACAAAATATTGGTAGTATCGATCTGAATAAGCTCCTGGTGAGGGTGCTTTCTGCCTCCCTGAGGCGGTACGCTGGCTACTGTACCTTCAATAATTTTTAAAAGCGCCTGCTGTACCCCTTCACCGGATACATCTCTGGTAATGGAAACATTCTCACTCTTTTTGGTGATCTTATCGATTTCGTCGATATAGACAATTCCAAGCTGTGCCCGCTCTACATCATAATCCGCCGCCTGTAT
>JAUNGK010000091.1 GCA_030524555.1 Bacillota bacterium
CGAAGGAAAAGGCAAAATTACGGACATGCTGGCGGAGCAGGCAGATATTATCATTCGTTTTCAGGGAGGTGCCAACGCAGGGCATACCATCGTGAATAATTACGGAAAATTTGCACTGCACACATTGCCCTCAGGTGTGTTTTACGGACATACCACCAGCATTATCGGAAATGGTGTGGCTCTTAATATTCCGGTGCTGATGAATGAGGTGAAGTCTATTACCGACAGGGGTGTGCCCATGCCTAAGATTTTGGTGTCTGACCGTGCACAGATGGTTATGCCTTATCATATTTTGTTTGATCAGTATGAGGAGGAACGTCTGGGAGGAAAATCCTTCGGCTCCACCAAATCAGGAATCGCTCCTTTTTATTCTGATAAATATGCAAAGATCGGCTTTCAGGTAAGTGAACTCTTCGACGAAGAGTTTCTCAAAGAAAAGGTGCAGAGAGTATGTGAGCAGAAGAATATTATGTTAGAGCACATGTATCATAAGCCGCTGATCGATCCTGCTGAGCTGCTGGAGACCTTGCATGAATACAAGGAAATGATTGAGCCTTTTGTCTGCGATGTATCCCTATATCTTGACAAGGCACTTAAGGAAGGAAAGACCATTCTTCTGGAAGGTCAGCTTGGAACACTTAAGGATCCCGATCATGGAATTTACCCTATGGTGACCTCATCCTCTACGCTGGCAGCCTACGGCGCCATTGGTGCGGGAATCCCGCCCTATGAAATCAAGCAGATTGTTACGGTATGTAAGGCATATTCTTCAGCGGTTGGTGCAGGTGCATTTGTATCGGAGATTTTTGGAGAGGAAGCTGACGAACTGCGCCGCAGAGGCGGTGACGGCGGAGAATATGGAGCTACCACAGGACGTCCCAGGCGTATGGGATGGTTTGACTGCGTAGCGTCCAAGTATGGCTGCCGTCTGCAGGGAACAACGGATGTGGCATTTACCGTATTGGATGTGCTGGGCTATCTGGATGAAATTCCTGTGTGTGTGGGCTATGATATTGACGGAGAGGTAACTACGGATTTCCCTGTAACCTATAAGCTGGAGAAGGCAAAGCCGGTATTAAAGAAGCTGCCCGGCTGGAAATGTGATATCCGCGGAATTAAGAAGTATGAGGATCTGCCGGAAAACTGCAGAAAGTATATTGAGTTTATTGAAGGGCAGATCGGTTACCCTGTTACAATGGTGTCTAACGGTCCGGGAAGAGAAGATATCATTTATAGAAGGAGTGCAATAAAAACCGATCATTAAGGATCATACATGTTCTTGAATTCTGTGGGCGTAACGCCTTTGATGATCTTAAACATTCTGATGAAGGAGGACAGGCTGTCGAATCCGGAACGCAGCGCCACTTCGGTGACACTTAAGGCCGGATCGATCAGCAGGCTCTCCGCATAAGCAATTCGCTTTTGATTCACATATTTGTAGAAGGAAACATTGGTAAAGCATTTGAACAGCCGGCTGAAGTGGTATTTGCTGAAGCCGGCAAGCTGTGCTGCATCGTCAAGAGAAAGGTTTTCGGTGCAGTGTTCATTTATGTAATCGCATATGAACAGGAACTTTTCTGTATATTCCTTGCGCTTGGAAATATTTGAGGGGAAGCTTTTGGTTGCGGGAGAATATTCCCGTCCGATCCAGACGAAAATTTCGATCAGCTTGGCGTAAACGGAGGCCTCTGCCATGGGCATATCGGAAAAGTATTCATCCTTGATTGCAAACATCAGCTCCTGAATATGGTCATGCGCAGCCCTGGCTTCTTCAGCTGTGATCAGCAGCGCAGGAGCAATGGTGGAGAGAGTGGTTTCAAGCTCCTTGATAGGACGCAGAATGGATGAGTCTGCTTGAAATATCAGCCTTTTACCCTGGGGTGGAGCATCCAGAGAATGTATGACGCCCGGATTAATAATCAGAATATCACCTTCCCGAAGATGGTAGGAAATACCGCTGCAGTTTGCGTGATACCAGTTTTCGGTAGGCATGATGATTTCAAGCGGAGCATGCCAGTGCTTGGGGTAATTTTCGGCTTCATCATTATTATATAGTCTTAAGTTTGTGTCTTCCTTAAAGTTGACAGTTTCCCGAATTCCGTTCAGTATTTCAATCATAAGGCACTCCTTTGTTATGTTAACACATAAAAAATGCTATTTTAAAAGTGAGATATTTTATTTTTAAACAATATTATTTTAGCATTGGAACAACAAAATGTACATAAAAAATCCTGCTTTTTGCTTATCTATATACAAAATATCCATGAAAAATTGTGCATAATAGAGAAAAACACAAAAAATGACGAAAAACGCAGAATAAAAATAGCAATAATTAATAATTGTTGAGCAATTTTTATAATGAAAGCCCTCGGCAGGCTTTGATATAGTTATTGTATTAAATAAAGGGGCTTCTAAAAGGAGCAAAAGAGGGAGGGTAAACATGAAGAAAAGAATTTTAGCACTACTTCTTACAGCTGCAATGACAGTGTCGATGCTTACAGGATGTGGAGATTCAAAATCCACAAGTGCATCTGCTGACGGCGTTCAGGAGATTACATGGATGTTCTGGGATGATTTGGAGGCTACGGAAGATTTGATTTCCAAGGGCTACAAGGAAACGGTGGACAGATTTAACAAGGATTATGAAGGTGTTTATCATGTAAACGTAGTCACCACCAATTTGGAAGAGTATTATCCGAAGTTAAATGCTTTGGTTGCAGCAGGTGAGACGCCTGACTGTTTTATCGTCAGTCCCGGACCGAATCTGGATGTTTATGTTGAGCCGGGGGTTGCAGCAGACCTGACCAGCTATCTGAAAGCAGATGGTTGGATGGATACCTTTAACGGTGGCGAGGGCGCTTTTTCACAGCAGACCTATGACGGCAAAATTTACGCAGTGCCTTTGAATATTGCGGCAGCATGTGTGTTCTATAATACCGAAATGTTCAGTGCAGCGGGTATTACAGAAATGCCTACAGATTGGGATGGAATGCTGAGCGCATGCCAGAAGCTGCAGGATGCAGGTTATACACCGATTACCATTTCTGCTGGTACTGCATGGTGCTTATCCATGTTGGCTGGTTACCTTTGTGACAGTGAAGGCGTTGATACCGCAGCGATTGATGCCGGAACAGCTTCATGGACGGATGCAAATGTTGTAAATGCAGCTAACAAGCTGGTTGAGATTTCCAAGTATTTTCAGCCTACAGCAGCAGGCGATACGAATGATGTTGCTACGGCAAATTTCTATAATGAAGAGGCAGCTATGTTGATCCAGGGCTCATGGGCAATTGCACAGATCAATGGCTCCAATCCTGATTTTGAGGATAAGTGCGGCGTGTTCGCATTCCCCGGAACAGACGGCAGAGTCATTGCTAAGTCTGATAGCCTTGCAATGAGCGCATCTACAGAGCATCCTGAAGCAGTAATCGCATTCATGAAATATTTTACGGATGATACCGCTCAGAAGTATACTGCTGAGGTTGGTGGAAAGATCCCTGTAACAAAGGTTGAGTATGATGCTTCCAAAGCACCTGCACAGCTTGCTTACGTAATGGATGTATTTGGAAATGCAAAATCCACCTTTGGCTTCTATAATGAATCACTGGCTACAACAGAGGCCGGAGCAGCATTTGATGATACTATGGTTTCCATATATCTGGGAACTCCTGTTGAAGAAGGACTCCAGTCACTGGAAGATTTCTACAAGAATAATGTTTGGAAGAAATAAGGAAAACAGTTATTTAACGGCGGGATTGGAGAAATCCAATCCCGCATTTTTCTAAAATTTCGGAGGTGTGCATGGACAAATTATTAAAAGATAAAAAGGCGATATTTATATTTGTGGCACCAGCGCTTCTATTGTTTACATTTATTTTATTTATTCCGATTTGTCAGTCTGTATATTATTCCTTTTGTGAATATAATGCTTTGACAAAGCCGGTATTTATCGGAGTTGAGAACTACAGGCAGCTGTTTACCACAGACAGGACCATGAAGATGGCAATCAAGAATTCCCTGTTCTTTTTGGTCTTTTCGGTTGTGACGCAGTTGATTGCCGGTTTAATTCTGGCAGCCCTTTTAACCAATATAAAAAAAGGACGTAATTTCTTTAAGAATGTGTATTATCTGCCCTGCGTATTATCTTCCGCAGCGCTTGGCCTTTTGTGGATGTTTGTATTTACACCGAAGCTGGGGATTAATCAGATACTGGCGGAGTTTGGGATTGAAGGTCCATTGTGGCTGATGGATACCAAGGGATTCATTATTCTCCCTATGTGGGTGATTGCTTTTGTTTCACTCTGGCAGTATGTGGGCCAGTCTATGATGCTGTATATGGCTCAGATATCAGGAATCAGTACTTCATTATATGAAGCATCCTACATAGACGGTTGTACAAAGCCTCAGGCCTTTCGTTATATTACGCTGCCATTAATAAGACCGATGATGGCAACGGCAATGTCTTTAAATGCAATTGGTTCCCTGAAGTTTTTTGATCTGATTTTTAATATGACCGAAGGCGGGCCAAACCATATGACAGAGGTGCTTGCGACCCATCTGTATCAGCAGGGCTTTAAGTATTTTAAATACGGATATGCAAGTGCAATCGGTGTTGTCCTTTTGATAATCTGTTTATTGGTAACGTTTTTCATAAACAAGTTTGTCAAAGTTGATAATTATGAAATGTAGGAGGTGGCAAGGTTGAGCAAATCATCCAAAAAGAAAAACAAAAGCAGTATAGTTGTTAAAACGCTCATTTATATCTTTCTGTCAATTCTGGCAGTGATTTATCTGCTTCCGTTGATATGGGTTATTTTCGTCTCAGTAAAAGATGATAAGACATTGTTTGTTTCACCCTGGTCCATGCCTGAACGCTTGATGATTGAGAACTATACTTTTGCCTGGTCAGCCGGAAAGCTGGGGATTGCTACTTTAAATTCGGCTATTGTGTGTGTTGCTACCCTGCTGCTGTGTCTGGTGCTGGGATCCATGGCGGCGTTTGCTATCGGAAGAATGAGATGGAAGCTTGCAAATGCAACAATGACTTATTTTTTAACAGGTATGATGATACCGGTGCATTGTGTTTTGATTCCGTTGTTTACCAGATTTTCCAAAATGGGTTTAACAAACAGCCGTCTGGGGTTAATTCTGCCGTATTTGACCCTGTCATTACCACTGACGATCTTTATTATGTCAGGCTTTTTTAAGGGACTGCCAAATGAGCTTTTTGAGTCTGCGTGCATTGACGGCTGTTCGATCTACAGAATTTTTACACATATAGCATTTCCTCTTTCTAAGACGGGCTTGTTTGTGACCGGTCTTATGACCTTTGTAGCAAACTGGAATGAACTGCTTCTTGCAATGGTCTTTATTTCCGACGACACCAAAAAGACCCTGCCGGTATCTCTTTCAAAGTTTGTAGGACCCTATAATACAAACTATTCGCAGATGTTTGCGGCAATTGTAATTGCTATCATACCGACGATTATCGTTTACTGCTGTTTCAGCAACAGTATTGTAGACGGCTTGACACAAGGTGCGGTAAAAGGATAAACTCATATAGAACCTGACACACAGGATAAAAAAGGCTGAAAGGTTTCTTTCGGCCTTTTTTATGAGATGGGAAAGCGCCCAAAAGCAGCGTGAAGCTGATTTTATATCATAAAGGGAGCAGGAGTAGGGATGAACAGAAATTATTCGAAAGAGCTTGATGTGATTTTAAATAACCCCGATCATCGAGGGGGAAAATTGTTTCTGCATAGCTGCTGCGCACCCTGCAGCAGTTATGTTTTGGAATATTTGCGATCCTTTTTCAGAATTACGGTATTTTATTATAATCCTAATATTACAAGCGAGCCGGAATATCTGCATCGGGTGGAAGAACAAAAAAGGCTGATTAGGGAATTTAACAGTCAGCTTAAGAAAACTGGCGAAGCAGAGGAATCAAACAGGGAAGCGTATCCTATAGAGATTATCGAGGGAGATTATGACAAGGAGCTTTTTTTTAACAGGGTGAAAGGGTTAGAGCAATGTCCTGAGGGCGGGGAGCGCTGCTTTGTGTGCTATGAGCTGCGGCTTCGGGAGACGGCGCGTCTGGCGAAGGAAATGGAGGCGGATTATTTCACTACCACGCTTACCATCAGCCCCTTAAAAAATGCAGTCAGGATCAATGAAATCGGGGAAAAGCTTGCCGAAGAATTCGGAACGCCGTTTTTACCCTCCGATTTTAAGAAAAAGGACGGTTATAAGCGCTCGGTGGAGCTTTCTAAGGAATATAATCTGTACCGTCAGGATTATTGCGGATGTGTGTTTTCCAAGCTTGCGAAAAATGAGACAAGATGATAGGATATTGATAGTCATTTGACGTGGGAGAGCGGCTGCACGGTAGCCGCAGCACCCTTTTCAGTAAGAGACCGTGCAGAAATGAGGGCGAGATGAAGAAATTTCTGGATTTGATTTCGGAGGAAATGAAAAATGCGTTTCAGGCGGCAGGATATGACAGAGAGCTTGGAAAGGTAACCCTGTCTAACCGCCCGGATCTTTGTGAATATCAGTGTAACGGCGCTATGGCAGGAGCTAAATTATATAAGAAGGCTCCCATTATGATTGCCGGTGAGGTTGCGGCTAAATGTGAGGGCAGCAGCATCTTTTCGGAGGTGGAAGCGGTTAATCCGGGCTTTTTAAATCTGAAGGTTAAGGAAAGCTTTGTGGCAGATTATTTAAAGAAGATGGCAGGAGAGACTAAGTTTGGTCTGGAAATGCCCGAAAAGCCCAGCATGATCATTGTGGATTACGGCGGCCCCAATGTGGCTAAGCCCTTGCATGTAGGGCATCTGCGTTCGGCGGTGATTGGTGAGAGCATTAAGCGTATTGCCAGGTATGCAGGCCATAAGGTGATCGGGGACATTCATTTGGGAGACTGGGGACTCCAGATGGGGCTTATCATTACAGAGCTTAAGGAACGTCAGCCGGAGCTGGTTTATTTTGATGAAAATTATGCCGGAGAGTATCCGAAGGAGGCACCCTTTACCATTTCGGAACTGGAAGAGATTTATCCCACTGCCAGCGGTAAGTCCAAGGAGGATCCGGAGTACAAGGAGCATGCCATGGAGGCCACCTTTAAGCTGCAAAACGGTGTAAGGGGCTATCGTGCGCTGTGGGATCACATTATCCGTGTGTCGGTTGCGGATTTGAAGAAGAATTATGAAAATCTGAACGTGGAGTTTGACCTTTGGAAGGGAGAATCCGATGTCCATGATGTTATTCCGGGCATGGTGGAATACATGAAAAAGGAAGGCTATGCATATTTAAGTGACGGTGCGCTGGTGGTGGATGTGAAGGAGGAGACGGATACCAAGGAGGTTCCTCCCTGCATGATTTTGAAATCAGATGGTGCATCCCTTTACAATACTACGGATCTGGCTACCATCATGGAGCGTATGAGAGAATATCATCCGGATCGTATAATTTACCTTACAGACAAGCGTCAGGATTTATATTTTGAGCAGGTGTTCCGCTGCGCAAGAAAGACCAGGCTGGTAGAGCCGGAAACAGAGCTTTTGCACATCGGTTTCGGTACCATGAACGGAAAGGACGGCAAGCCCTTTAAGACCAGAGAGGGCGGTGTTATGCGTCTGGAGCTTCTCATTAAAGAAATCAATGAGGAGATGTACCGCAAGATTATTGAAAGCAGACAGGAGGAATCCGAGGAGGCGAAGCAGACTGCCCAAATTGTAGCTCTTTCTGCCATTAAGTACGGGGATTTGTCCAATCAGGCATCCAAGGACTATATCTTTGATATCGATAAATTTACTTCCTTTGAGGGAGACACCGGCCCTTATATTCTATATACCATTGTCAGGATTAAGTCTATTTTGGCCAAGGTGAAGGAGCAGGGAGAGCTGCCTGAAAACGCAGGAATCAGAGAAGCGGGAAGCGAGGCTGAGAAGGCGTTAATGATGGAAATTGCAGGCTTTAATGCAATGATGGAAACTGCCTATGCGGAAACGGCGCCTCATAAGGTGTGTGCCTACATTTATGAGCTGGCTAATGCCTTCAATCGTTTTTATCATGAAACTAAGATTGTTACCGAGGAAAATCAGGAACGAAAGTCAGGCTGGGTAGCGTTATTGCTCCTTACCAGAGATATTCTGGAGACCTGTATTGACGTGCTGGGATTTTCCGCACCGGAGAGAATGTAAAATGATGCAGACAGCAATGGATTTACGAAACAAATTAAAGAGTATTGACCACAGAGGGTATCCTGCTTACAAGGAGCTTAGAGGGCAGTATGATTTCAGGGATTATGTGCTTTCCATTGACCATGTGCAGGGGGACCCCTTTGCCGCACCATCCAGATTGTCTGTTCGGGTAAGGAAGGACAAGGCAGGCTTTCCGGCAGAGCTGTTTAATACTGCCGCTAAGCGCATTACGTTACAGGATCATCTTACCAGATTGTTTGGCAGGTGGGTGTCGGGAGGAAGCTTTCAGGCTAAGGGCTCGGGAAAGAGCGGGCTTATGTCGGTATCCAGATGCGGGCAGCAGGTTCTGGAGCGTACTGCTCTAAGAGTAGATGATGGGAATATAATCCTGCGTTTTGAGGCGGGTTTCCCCGCAAACGGGCGTACTATCAATGCCAGAGAATTGGAAAAAATGCTTTTTGATATTCTTCCGGAATGTGTGCGAAAAAGCCTTTATTATGCAAGCATTGATCAGATGAAGCTCAAACAGGCTATTTGTCTTTGCGAGGATCAGCAGTATATCAGGGAGAGACTTTCGGAACTTAAGCTTTGTGCCTTTATTGCGGACGGTTCTATACTGCCCAGAGAAAGCGGTGTTTCCGAAAAACCTATGAAGGGAGCGGTGGCGTTCCGGTTCCCGGATTCTTTAAAGGTTACCTTAAAGCTTCCCAACAGAGGGGAAGTGACCGGCATGGGAATCCCTAAGGGCATTACCCTGTTTGTGGGCGGAGGCTATCACGGCAAATCCACTATTCTGCAGGCTTTGCAAAACGGCGTGTACAATCATATAGCAGGAGATGGACGGGAGCTGGTGATTACGGACGGCTCAGCCTTTAAGCTTCGTGCGGAGGATGGGCGAAGCATTACGGGAGTTGATATTTCTCCCTTTATCAAAAATCTTCCCAACGGGAAGGATACGGTACATTTCTCTACGGAGGATGCCAGCGGCAGCACTTCTCAGGCAGCCAATCTGATGGAGGCCCTGGAGAGCGGCAGCAGGTTGATTTTGATTGATGAGGACACCTCCGCTACCAATTTTATGGTCAGAGACCAGTTGATGGCTAAGGTGATTACAAGCGGCGAGGAGCCCATTACCCCTTTTATCAGCAGAGTACGGGGCATGTATGAGGAGCTGGGGGTATCCTCTGTGATTGTGGCAGGAAGCTCCGGCGCATATTTTCACGTGGCGGATACTGTTATTCAAATGAAGGAATATGTGCCTATAGATATTACACAGCGGGCAAAGGACGCCGCTAAGGACTATGCCGGAGAGCTTGGTGAAAAGGGTTTTCCTTCCTATAATGATAAACGCTGTCCGAAGCCGGATATGGCGCTTAAGAAGGATGATCGGATTAAGATCAGAACCTCGGGCACAAGTGAGCTTTCTCTTTCCAAAGAAAATGTTGAGCTGCGTTATTTGGAGCAGCTTAAGGATCAGGAACAGACAGCGGCGTTGGCTTATCTTTTGAAATATGCAGAGCTTAAGCTGATGGATGGAAAAAAGAGCTTAAGGCAGATGGGAGATATGCTGGAGGAACAGCTCTCTAAGGGCGGACTGGAAAGCCTGTTTGAGAGGGGAGAGGTTTCCGCTCAGCTTGCAAGACCCAGAAAACAGGAGATAATGGCCTGCATAAACCGATATAGAAGGCTGGATATATAAGGACGGCCACAGAACAGAAAAAGCTTTTCCAGAATATGTGGCTGCTGAAATGTAAACCAAGAACACTAAAAGGTTGACGTTTTGGAATAGTGGTGTTACGATGTCTTCAGTTAATGAATATATACAACTGGAGGGTTATTATGAGTACACAGACAGAATTAAAAGGCAAAACGAAAACCTATGATATGGCTTATATCGGTATTTGCACGGTATTGATCATTATTTGTTCATGGATATCCATTCCCACGGTGATTCCTTTCACTCTGCAGACCTTTGCGGTTTTTCTTGCAGTTATCCTGCTTGGTGGTAAGAGAGGAAGCATTGCGGTTTTGATTTACATTCTGCTTGGAGCAATCGGACTTCCCGTGTTTTCCGGGTTTAAGGGTGGACTTGGCTCACTTCTCGGAACCACGGGAGGCTATATTATCGGATTTATCTTTTCGGCATTATTTATGTGGCTTATGGAAAAGCTGCTGGGCAGAAAGCTTTGGGTGCAGGCGGTGTCTATGGTGATAGGACTGCTGATTTGTTATGCCGTCGGAACAGTATGGTTCATGGTTGTCTATACCAGGAATACGGGAGCGGTGGGCCTTGCAGCGGTTCTTGGCTGGTGCGTAACGCCTTTCATCATTCCGGATGTGATCAAGATGGCAGCGGCGTTGGGCTTGGGAAACCTTTTAAGGGGAAGACTGTTTAAGGCTCTTGGAAATTGATAAGTGAAGATTGTAATTGTTCAGCTTTCGTGCGTTGTCTCTGATACGGTACTGCTTCTTTGATAATGGCTTAGGACAGTCTTTCGCCTGTTTCCTTAAATCCCGAAAGCTGTCATAGCTACTATCAAAGAAGCAGTACCATATCAGAAACGGTGCATAAAGGCTGAATTGTTACAACTGTTTAAAGGAAAAGAAAAACTTTTCTGTCAAGCATTTTTGAAAATGTCACA
>JAUNGK010000092.1 GCA_030524555.1 Bacillota bacterium
AACTAATATAGCATTATTTACCGTCAAAAGAACCTTTATCGCATCTGAAAAATTTACAACAACTGCTATACTAATCAGCAGTACCGCCAATGTAATTCTATCCCAGAGATAACTACTATAATATCGTCCTAATTTATACACTCTATATCACAAGCCCCTAGAGAAAACTCCACACTGCTTACGACACACATGCATATCTATGCTGGCAGATGCACATGTAGACCAGACGACAATTAAAAAGATAGTAGGGCATTCAGGAGCTATGACTCTTACCGAAAAGGTTTATACTCATATGGATATTGGAGAATTAGTAAAAGCAATTAACCAAATTTAGGCGATACAGATACTTACCGGTTACTTGCCAACTTAGAAAGGATGTTATCAAAAATGATTAAATTTAACAAAAAGGGATGTCTCCCAACCAAATAAATCTGATGGAAAACATCCCTAATAATTTACATATAAATGCCTATTATATGTTACTTTTAAGTTACTTGTTTGCTACTTATCTACCAAAATCAAGCACTTTTCAGTAACATCCACAACTCTTGGAATCCAGCAAATAAGCCATTTCCCGAACTTCCAAAAGTAGCACATATTATCTCTTGGAGAACTGGGGTGCTCTTCTTGCGGCTTTGAGACCGTATTTCTTTCTTTCCTTCATACGAGGGTCTCTTGTTAAATATCCGGCTTTCTTGAGAACTGGTCTGTAGTCTGCATCTACCTGAAGCAGAGCCCTTGCGATACCGTGTCTGATTGCACCGGCCTGGCCTGTGTAACCGCCACCACGAACATTTACAAGTACATCATACTTATCAACTGTATCAGTTGCTGCAAGAGGCTGACGAACGATAACCTTAAGTGTCTCTAATCCAAAATATTCATCAATGGATCTCTTGTTAATTGTAATATCTCCTTTACCGGGTACTAAATATACTCTGGCAATTGATTTTTTTCTTCTACCGGTTCCGTAAAATCTTGCTGACTTAGCCATTTTATTCTTCTCCTTTCAGTCCCTTAAAATGTCAATACTTCGGGCTTCTGAGCTGCATGCTGATGCTCAGGACCTGCATATACATGAAGTTTGGTGTACATCTGTCTTCCTAAGGGTCCCTTGGGAAGCATGCCCTTAACAGCAAGCTCTACTACCTTCTCAGGCTTCTTTGCCATCATCTCACGTAAGGTAGCTTCCTTCATACCACCTACATAATCAGAGTGATGATAGTAAATCTTCTGATCAAGCTTCTTACCTGTAACTTTAACCTTATCTGCATTTACAACGATTACATAATCACCTGTATCAATATGAGGTGTAAAAATCGCCTTATTTTTTCCTCTTAAAACCTTAGCTACTTCAGAAGCTAAACGTCCCAGTGTCATATCTGCAGCATCTACTACATACCATTTTCTTTCGATGGTAGCAGGACTAGCCATAAATGTTTTCATTTAATTCACCATGCCTTTCCTAATCTTCGATTTGTTCCTTTGCTTATCATCCATCCCCGCCGGATGTCCGGGCCGCCGGTTCTTTCCGATATGCTAAAAGCATCTATCTATAACGCTCTATCCAGGGAATGATGAGCTCTTACAGTCAAAATCATATTTTTAGACCTCATCTGACAAAGCGTTACCAAACGTCGCCACATTGAATAATTATATTATACGCTTCCACGCGTGTCAACCACATTTTTCATTTTTACAGCTCATTCTATTGATTATTAAAACAAAATCCTTGAACCTCATACTTCATAAGCGTCAGGCCGCATGCCGGTGCCGTAGGACCTGCCGCCGTTCTGTCTTTTGCCTCCAAAATATCTCTTATCTCTTCCGGCCTGCGGCTGCCTCTCCCGATTTCCATCAAAGTACCCGCAATAATCCTTACCATATTATAAAGAAACCCATTTCCGCAAATGCGGATGACTATTTCGTCTCCTTCCTTTTCTACCGAAAGCTCATAAATCGTTCTAACGGTGCTCTCCACCACCGCTGCTGTGGCACAAAAGCTTTTAAAATCGTGCTGTCCCACCAAATAACCGGCAGCCTCCTGCATTTTTTCAAGGTCAAGATGCACATATGTGAAGTGTGAATATCTGCTTTTTGTGGGAAGTGGAAATTCCCTGTTCAAAATTCTATACTCATAGCTCTTTCTGCTTTCACAATGCCTGGGATGAAAATCCTCCGGCACTTCCACTGATCTTTGAATCTTGATATCCTCCGGCAGCCTCTGGTTTAACGCATAAGACACTTTTTCTGCCGGAATTCTGGTATTGGTATCAAACACCGCCACATTGCCTAAAGCATGTACGCCCGAATCAGTCCTGCTGGCGCCAATCACTTGTATCTCTTCACCAAGCAGCCCGCTTAACGCTCTGTTTAATTCGCCTTCAATCGTAGGCGCCCCCGGCTGAACCTGCCATCCGTGATAGGCGGTTCCGTCATAGGCAACTACCAGCATAACTCTTTTCAAAATAAATCTCCTATTTCCTCCAAAAAGTCTACCAAAGCACCTTGCCGAACACGATACAGACTGCCAAATAAAAAGCCACAACACCATAGGCAAGTCCGTCTCTCTTCTTATAAATAAGAGGCTTCATCTTAGTTCGATACTCTCCTCCCCGGTAACATCTTGCTTCCATTGCCATTGCCAGATCATTAGCCCGCCGGAACGCTGAAATAAACAGCGGCACCAACAGAGGCACCATACTTTTAACCTTCTTAATTAAATTTCCACTCTCGAAATCCGCTCCTCTGGCAATCTGTGCTTTCATGATCTTATCCGTCTCCTCAAGCAAAATAGGAATGAAGCGAAGTGCAATGGACATCATCATTGCAATTTCATGAATCGGTACCTTAAATACCTTTAACGGCCCAAGCAGCTTTTCCAAAGCATCCGTCAGATTGTTGGGAGTAGTGGTAAGGGTCATAACGGAGGAACCCATGATTAAAAATACCAGCCGTACCGCCATTTGGGATGCCAGCCTAATTCCCTCCTTGGTAATATGAAGCTTCCATAATTCCACCACTACTTCTCCGGGCGTCAAAAACAGATTAAACACCGCAGCAAAAAGCAGCAGGAACACAATAGACTTCATTCCTCTTACCATAAATTTAAATGGCACTTTGGAGAGCTTTATCACCATTAATAGGAAAGCTCCTGCGATCACATATCCTATCCAGTTATCAACAATAAAAAGGGATATAATATAGCACAATGTCGTCACAAGCTTTACCCTTGGGTCCAGCCTGTGTATAACCGAATCTGTCTGATAATATTGTCCCAACGTAATATCTCTTAACATCCTGCTACCTCTGCAGCTTCAAAGCCTGTATAATTGCTGCCTTTGCCTCCTCAATATTGGTAATGTCCGTATCAACAGCAAGTCCCGCTGCCTTAAGGGCCTGCATAATATAGGTTACCTGGGGAGCTGCCAGACCTACCTGCTCAAGCTCCTTATAATGTCTGAAAACCTCTTTCGGCTCATTGTCGAACATTACCTCCCCCTTGTTCATAACAATAATCCGATCCACATACTTGGCCACATCCTCCATGCTGTGAGAAACAAGAATTACCGTCATTCCTGTCTCTTCCCTTAGCTTAGCCACCTGATCCAGTATCTCATCTCTTCCCTTGGGATCAAGTCCGGCTGTCGGCTCATCTAAAATCAAAACCTCCGGCTTCATAGCCAGAACACCCGCAATAGCTACCCTTCTTTTTTGGCCGCCGGAAAGGTCAAAAGGTGACTGATAAAAATATTCATCCTCAAGCCCTACCTGCTTCAATGCCGCATAAGCCCGAAGCTCTGTCTCTTTTTTATCCAGCCCGAGATTTTTGGGACCAAAACATACATCTGAAAACACATCAATTTCAAACAGCTGATGCTCCGGATACTGAAAAACCAATCCCACCTTACTTCTTAATTCCTTCTTATTATAACCGCTGTCATGAATATCCTCACCGTTATAATAAATATTTCCCTTAGTAGGAACAAGCAGCCCATTTAAATGCTGCACCAATGTTGACTTACCTGATCCGGTATGACCAATCAGACCGATAAACTGCCCGTCCGGTATCACCAGATTAATATCCTTTAGGGCTGCATATTCCATGGCAGTCCCTTCCTCATATATATGACTTACATGATCTAAAATGATTGACATTTCTCCATCCTCACCTTACTGTGCCTGTCTTCCGGTTTTGTAACACTCACAGCCCCAATGCCTTTACAAGCTCCTGCGTGGTTAATATTCCCTCGGGAATATTCAATCCGCTTTTTCGCAATTCATGGGCAAGCAATGTAACCTGAGGCACATCCAGCCTAAGCTCCTTTAGCTTCTCCACCTGACTGAATATCTCCCTTGGCGTTCCCTCCATGGCAATCCTGCCCTTATCCATCACAAATACCTTATTGGCATGAATAATTTCTTCCATATAATGAGTAATTAATATAACGGTAATTCCTTCCACATCATTCAGCGCCCGCACTGCCCGGATCACTTCCTTGCGTCCGTTGGGATCCAGCATGGCGGTAGGCTCATCCAATATAATACATTTGGGGTGCATGGCAATTACTCCTGCTATGGACACGCGCTGCTTTTGCCCTCCCGAAAGCTTATTGGGAGAATGCTTTCGAAATTCATACATTCCCACTGCCTTAAGGCTTTCCTCGACGCGCTCCCAAATCTCCCTGGTAGGTACGCCCAGATTTTCCGGGCCAAAGCCTACATCCTCCTCTACTACCTGTCCGATGATCTGATTATCGGGATTCTGAAATACCATACCCGCTTCCTGTCTGATTTCCCATAAAAACTCTTCATTGGCGGTATCCTTTCCATCCACCCAAACCGTTCCTTCCGTCGGATAAAGAATGGCATTGATATGCTTGGCAAGGGTTGACTTGCCGGAACCGTTGTGTCCCAAAATAGCCACAAAATCTCCCTTCTCAACATCAATGTTGACCTCATCCACAGCCCTGCTGATGCCCTCAACATTTCCTTCCTCATCTCTTCGGATATATTCAAAAACCAAATCCTTTGTCTTAATGATTCCCATTTGTTTACCTCGTATTTAAAGCAGGTTTACAATTCGTGCCTGCTCCTTATTGTACTAGATATTGTTTTTATTTGCAATAGATTGTGATTTATCGTATCATTTCTATATACCAGTTCAGCCATGCAGTTAATAGCTCTCACAAAATGTGCTTGCACATTTTTGAGGGCTGATAACTGCATGAGATGAGCGCCTTCTTATGAGCAAAAATAGCTGCGCAGCAGCGGAAAGCGCCGCAGGCGCGATTTTGCGAATGGCGCGGGCTGAACTGTAATTTATTATTCTCCGAAAGGAATGATTTCAATGGATAAATGGTTAAAACCGGCAGGTCTTCTTATTTTATTAATACTAATGTGCTCTGCAATTGTAAGGGTTCTCTCAAAAGGCGAAACCTTAACCGAATATGCGGACAAGAATCCCGAAATTGCTTATGCCACCCCTGCGAAAACGGAGTCCCCAAGCCCTTCATCCTCTCAGGAGCCATCCCCTACGCCCTCTTCAGAAGCCTTACAGCCTTCTCCTTCTCCTGAAAGCAGTAATTCTGATGCAGTGCCCGGCTTTCTCCCGACAGAGGTGGAAACAGCAGACAGTACCCACTATCAGGACGGCTTTTTTTATCAGCCTCTGACAGATGCTGTAGTCGCCAAGATTACCGGCATCTCTTACCCTGTATCCGAAAGTATCGTTCCTGCCCTTTCCAATCAGGCAGTCAATGTAATTGAAGATCAGGAGGAGCCTGCCATATCCTATGATGATCTGTGCTATATGAATGTATTATATTATGATTTTAACGGGGCAGTTCAAACCGGAGAATTAATTTGCAACAAGGGCATTGCACAGGATTTAATAGAGATTTTTTATGAATTATATGAAAATGAATACCAGATCGAAAAAATCAGACTGATTGAAGAATATAATGGAGATGATACCGCTTCCATGGAAGACAATAACACCTCCTGCTTTAATTACCGGGTAGTGGACGGAACGGACAGCCTTTCCAAGCATGCATTAGGCTGCGCCATTGACATTAACCCTTTCTATAACCCTTATATTGTTTTTGATAAATATGGAAGCGGCGAAGACTATATTTCTCCTAAGGGCAGCGAAATATATGCTGACCGCTCCCAGAATTTCCCCTATAAAATTGATGAAAACGATTTGTGCTATAAGCTTTTTAAGGAGCACGGTTTCACCTGGGGCGGCGACTGGAATTCCTGCAAGGATTACCAGCATTTTCAGAAAACATTGTAGCAGCATTTGTTCAAGCAACAACAAGCCGCTAATACACTTTGTATTAAAAGCTTTTATCAAAGAAGCAGCTGCCTACCCGGGACGGCGCGGAAAGGATGAACTGTTACCAATCCTCGCAGTCTGCACTTTTCTACTACGATTACAACACTTACCAATTACATAAAAAGGATGTCTCAATCTAAGACATCCTCATTTAACTGCTTTATAAATTTTCAGCCCGCTGAACCAGTTCCTTTTTAGTGCTATTATTCTCTTCCCTGCTCACTTCCGTGATTGGATGGATCTTGCACCATTCCCGGTCCTTAAACTCCTCCTCAAGAATGATTCTTACAATGCGATTTCGCATAATTTTCTTACGATACTTTGCAATCGCCACACATGCTATAATACATAGGACTGCCATAATTACTGCGGCCAAAATTCTCGTACTGCTTACACTGCCTACGCTGTAAAGCATAGTAGATGCAAAAAGGGCAAACGCCAGAATTGCAAGTATAACGCAGTAAACAGCATTTCCATTCTCTCCTGCCTTGGCATATAAGTAAAAATATCGTTCCCTGCTTGTAACCTTCTCCTGAAGCTCTTTTCTGATCGCATCCACCAACTCTTCTTCATTGCCGGAGAAAACTGCAATTTTTCTGACCTTGTGCAGTCTGCTGTCCGCATCTGCATTCCCGCCTTCAAAGCCCTTCTCTCTGATTTCACTCAGCCTTTGGGATGCTCTGGGCCTTAGCTTGCCTAAAATCCCGGCCAGGCCATCAAACACTCCTGCAATAAGATCAATTACAGCTGCAAACAAATTAACAAATGCTTTTAAAAGTCCTTTTACTGCCTGATAAATTTTGTCCATTATTACACTCCGTATGTACTAATTCTGCTATATTTCAAATTTCTCCATACTCTTGTCCATTTGCTCTGCAATTTCTTTAAGAAGCTTTGCATTATCAGCAATCTCATGAATAATCTCGCTGACCTGATTAACGGAAGCCGCTGACTCCTGTGTGCTGGCTGCATTTTCCTCGGCAACTGCAGTAAGATTTTGTACCGTATCGGTAACATTGACTCTGGCTTCATTAATCTTATTGGTTTTTTCTGCAACTCTACCGATTGCTTCAATGGATTCATCCACCTGGCCGAGAACCTGTTTTACCTGCTCGTCAGTCTTAAGCACATTCTCGCTTTGGTTTTCCATGATCTCCTTTACCTCTTCCATTGTTTCTACAGCCTTCTCTGAATCACTGAGCAAAAGATTGATAATCTGTTCAATCTGTCTTGCCGACTCATTGGACTGCTCTGCCAGCTTCTGGATCTGAGAGGCAACTACTGCAAAGCCCCTGCCCTGCTCTCCGGCTCTTGCAGCTTCAATTGAGGCATTTAATGATAACAGATTAGTCTCTTCAGCAATATCGGTAATCAGTGCAGTTGCTTCTTTAATCTTCTGTGCAGAGGTGTTGGTCGTATTCGTCTGCTCATAGATCACATCAATAGATTCCTTTGTCTTCTGATTGATCTGCTGTAAATTCTGCAAAGTACTTGCTGCTCTCTGTCCCAGCTCCTTAATCTGCTTAGCATTCTCATTAAGCACATCAATTTCATTCGCAGTTTCCTCGATCATATTACCCATAACAATAATGTTTTCGGTAGCACTTTGAGTCTCTTCTGCCTGATTTCCTGCGCCCTGTGCAATTTCCTCTACCGCACGTTCAACCTGAACAATATGATCGGAACTTGTTTCCGTTTTATCTCTTAAAACCGCAGAATCATCACTTAATGCACTGCTCTGGTTTTTGACATTGGTGATAATATCCAGCAGCTCAGCCTTCAACATATTGATTGCACGACAGATATTCCCGATCTCATCCTTACGATTCAGGTTTTTCTCATCTATTTCCACCTTCAGGTTGCCCTTGGCAACCTTCTCCAGTGCATCTGTTCCCTGATGAAGCGCCTTGACAATACGTCTTATAACCACAACTCCTGATATGGAGCAGGTAACAATTAATACACACATAATTCCGGCAATCAGAGAAATAATTTTAAATATCTGCGCTTTCGCATCCTTCTGCGGCATGCCGGCAAAAATCATACCCACTGCCTGACCGGAGGTCTCATCATACAAAGGAATGTAATACCCATAATATGCCATACCTTCTACATTTACATCCTCTGAAAAGAACTCCTGTCCATTATTGATAACCGCATCTACAATAGCCGCCCCGGCCTGCGTGCCTACCACACGATTCCCCTGAGCATCTACCACGGATGTCATATATCTTGTATCTCCGTAAAAAACGGTAACATCAGTATCTGCAGCCTCTTTAACAGCATCCGCAATTTCTTCTGCTTCACTGACATCAAAATCGCCCTTATACAGCTTATCACCGTCAATCTGATAATCTCCCTCTGCCGCATAATGTAAGGTATTTCTTACAGACACAGCACATCCCCGCAAACCATTTTCAATACTGCCTGTTACGACTTCGCTAATTCTGACATTGCCAATAATAACTGTCACAATTCCCAGGCAAATCAAAGGAAAAAGCACTAACAACATAATTTTTGATTGAATCTTCATATTCCTACCCCTTTTGTAAAAAATGTATAATTAATTTAATAATATTATAGCACCTTAATGTTAATTGTCCATAAAAAACTGTATTCCCTAATTTGTTTACCTAAAATATGTACAAACTAAAAGCTCCATGAAATTCATGAAGCTTTTACAATTACATATTAAACTAACTCAAGAACTACCTCTAAGGCACCGTCACCCTTACGCTGACCAATCTTAATGATTCTTGTATAACCACCGTTACGGCTTGCATATTTGGTTCCGTACTCGTCAAACAGCTTTGCAACCAGATCTACTTCCTTAGTGCCTTTCTTTCTTCCTGCCTTTGCAGTCGGAACCTCTGTCACCGGATAGAGGACCTTCAGCATCTGATGTCTTGCATGAAGTCTTGAAGGCATATCCTTCTTAATTTCCTTTTCAACAGTTTCAAATTTGGTTACCTTCTTACCGTCGATAACCTCCTTCACTCTCTTTCCGTCCTTATCCTTAACAGGAACCTTAGCGGAAACCTTTACTGTTTCATAATTATCCTTTTCCTTTACAGCAAGTGCAATTAAGCCCTCTGCAATTTTCTGAACTTCCTTTGCTCTTGCCTGTGTGGTGATAATCTTTCCCTTGTAAAGAAGGCTTGTTACCTGACTTCTAAGCAATGCCTTTCTCTGACTTGATGTTCTTCCTAACTTTCTGTATTTTGCCATTTTTGGCTCCTTTCTAAAGAAGCTTTCTCTTTCAAAGATACTTCCTTCTTTTCTCAATGGGCTATGCCCGTCATGGTACATCCGGCCATGCTCTTTGGACTTACTTACCGAATGCAGTTACATACTGTTTCAACAAAACAGTTTCCATTTATGAGAACATATTGCGCGCTCTTTGGACTTACCGCAACAATGCTTCACGATATTATTCCGCAGAATTAAGCTTCATCACTGGGATTAAGCTGCAATCCTAACTCTTTTAGCTTAGCTAAAACTTCTTCAAGTGATTTACGTCCCAGATTACGAACCTTCATCATATCCTCGGAAGTTTTATTTGTTAACTCCTCAACAGTATTAATACCGGCTCTCTTTAAGCAGTTGTATGAACGAACAGAAAGCTCTAATTCGTCAATGCTCATTTCCAGAACCTTTTCCTTCTCATCCTCTTCCTTCTCTACCATAACCTCTGCGGTCTTAGCATTTTCGGACAGATCAATGAAAAGGCTTAAATGCTCGCTAAGTACTTTTGCAGCCAGACTGACAGCTTCATCAGGCACTAATGTTCCATTAGTATATACATCCAAAGTCAGCTTATCAAAATCCGTAATCTGACCAACACGGGTATTTTCTACTGTTACGTTGACTCTTTCAACCGGTGTATAGATGGAGTCAATCGCAATCACTCCAATTGGCAGATCCTCACTCTTATTCTTATCGGCACTTACATAGCCTCTTCCTCTGGTAATCGTTAATTCCATATAAAGCTTAGTATTCTTGCCGCTTAAGGTTGCGATTGTGATATCAGGATTTAAAATCTCAATATCCTGGTCGCACTGAATGTCAGATGCCTTCACTATACCCTCACCTTCATACTCAATGTATGCGGTTTTAGGCTCGTTAGTATCGCTGTTATTTCTAATAGCAAGGCTTTTAATGTTCATAATGATTTCTGTTACATCTTCCTTAACACCCTCAATGGAACTGAACTCATGAAGCACACCTTCTATTTTAACCTGGCTTACAGCTGCACCAGGAAGTGAAGAGAGCATAATTCTTCTAAGTGAATTACCGAGTGTAATACCATAACCTCTTTCCAAAGGTTCTACAACAAATCTGCCGTATTTCTTATCCTCAGAGATTTCTGCCACCTCAATATTTGGTCTTTCAAAATCAAACACTGCAAATACCCTCCTTTACGAACAT
>JAUNGK010000093.1:0-4616 GCA_030524555.1 Bacillota bacterium
AACAATTTATATAAACAGATTATATTTTGTATCTATTTATTTGTCAACTAAACTCAATAAAGATTTCAAAACTGTCTGTATAAACAGTGCAAATTAATCTACTTTATTCCTCAAGTAATGCCTGTAATACCATAATATGATATTCTTCGTCCTTAATTATCCTTTCCAATACCGCATTGACACACTCATCCTTGATCACTTTGATGTGCATTCTATACTGGTTGATGGCCGCCTTTTCCGCTTCAATATCCGCCAGTATCATTTTTACTGCATTTTCAGGAATGGTCAGATAATCCGGCGTCCAAAGTCTGGGCCTTCCATTGCGCTGCCTTGCCATAAAATCAATTGTTCCTCCAAGTAAAAAAATCAATTCTCCCAGCTTCTGCAGATGTATCATTTCTGCCATGGCAATTCCCAAAATACTTTTTGCCAGAGGACACTTCTCACAGGACATGCGGTTCTCATTGTTGATATACTGGGTGATTGCTGACATTTCGGACACAGCGCCGCAATAATCCACACTAAGCAGATTAGCATAATCCCGATTTCTTTCCTTTACCCTGATCGGCGGATAAGGCAAATCCATCATAATAGGCTTTACACTGACGAAACTGCAGTCATTGGTCAACGACATGTTTTGTTCCATGATAAAATCTTCTCCTGCTATACCCTTTAATAATAAGGTATTGTGGGTTTATCAGGATGTGCATTGCCATTTTTTACTTTCATTAAAAGCCCGTAAAGAGCCCAACGCAACTCGTCACGCAGTGCGTGACGAATTGTAGGAGTGCCTTTATCTTCCGCTTTTACGACATACCGGTTTCTTTTGTAGTTCCGTTGTGCCTTCATCATCTAATTTATCAACATACTCCGGGTTATACTCGGCCACTCGATCTATAAATTCTTTTGACCTTAAGTTTATCTGCTCAATCGGATCAAGCTCTAACAACTTCTCCTTTAATGCTGCCATAGCCCGCTTAACATCTAGTATTCCTCTACGATATTCGTCTTGAAAAATATATTTTCTCTGCATATCTTCAAACGAAGCCTCAAACTTTTGATTATTGAATATCATATCAAAAAGCAAAAATTCACTAAATGGTTTATGCGACAAGTCGCTTCCAATTCTTAATGTTTCTTCTATCCGCTTGTATGATAAATAATTTATAAATGCCTTTTCATCTTTGAGCATTCTTTGTATTCTCGGCATTTCCATCATTGTTACAATATCATACAGATGTTTTGCAACATCGAAATACTCTTCCCTTTGTATATAAAACTCCGCTGCAAGAAGTTTATCACAGAAAATTCGTTCCAAAGATATATTTTCAATCTGAAAATCTTGCAATCCATATTCACTGACAACAGACTCTGCAATATCTTCTGGCAACGCATCTACTAACAAAGGATGAATCCAGTTCTTTTCTGTCGGCTCACTAATTGTAAAAGATGTAGCTTCCACTTTTACTTTCTCATACCTTTGTAATGGATCTGCCGGCACATCAAAACAAGAATCATATTGATATATTTGTGTGATGCTTCCCTTACAATTTTCATTAGCTGCATTTTCTGTATCTGATGGCAAGGAAGTAAATTTCTTACTGGAGTGCTCTAACATTTTCTTTGCCTGTGCATTAGAAATACCTTTCACATAAACCGTTAAATCAATATCTTCCGAAAATCGTTGCATCGGTGCATATATTTTATATAAACAAGTTCCACCTTTAAAGTATGCTTTTATTATATCCTGCTTAGCGGCCAATTCTTCTAACATTAATGTAACAAAATAATCCTTTTCAATAATGTCTGCCGAAATGCCACTATGCTCAGCAGCTCTTCGTATCAATATCGTAAAGTCATCCTTATGCAAATGCAGTTCCATCATTATGGTATACCTCCTCCATTTCCAAAACCATGTCCAACACAAATTTAGGGTATATTTTTTTCGCCATTAGAATAAGAGTTATCTCATCTAACTGCAATTGCTGCAACTGCTTTGCAAATATTTCCAACGGTTTCGGAGTGTCACAATGATTCTTAGAAAAAAAATAAATCCCATCCAATAATTGCAAATACATCTTATTTTCTTTTGTAATCTTTCTTCTTGGTTTTACTATATCCGTATTCTCTATTCTGTCTAAAAGAAAATTATATTTGTTAGTCGTAATTTCTTTACGATTCGGAATTAATGTAGATATACCTATGGCGTTGTAATATGCCGGGCCGGACAGATAGCCCTCATTATTTGCCATATAGAAATTACTTGTAATTTCTCCTTCTGTAGGAACTACTTTTCCCCATTTTGTATTCCAAACAATCGTATACACACCTCTGCCGACCCTTCTAATCATATCTTTATCACAGAGACGTTTTATTTCCGTATTAAGAATGGCATATTGATGTTGTTGTATTTTTAAAGTGTTCCTTATTTCCTGATTCGTTAAAACAATACGCTTTTCAAAAAGAACCATAATTTCATCCCGAAACATAATATCGCCTCCTTTGTTATTATTATATGCTAATATTTAAAAATTATCAATGTATTTAATAACAATTTCAGCATCTTTTTTATCAACTGAATAACTTCTATGACTCACAAAAAATCTCCCCCAAAAGCTTGTAATAACAACTTACTGTTCAAATGAAATTCTTCCATAACTACCTCGCCATTCACCTGCTAAATACCTCATCTGTACACCACTATTGTAAAAACGTAAAATCTGTACTCTAATCATTCCACTCCGCTGATACATCCTTCATAATCTGAAGTAATTCTGTTCTCGTTTCCGCTGTATCTCTCCATCCCTTTTCAAGTACTGCTAAATCGGCTAAAAGACGATAAGTGATAGACCACCCCTTTAAATCTTCCCAATTATTGATAGGTGCAAAAACAGCCAGATTATTTCACAATAACCTGACTGTTTTCCTTTTAATATTTCACTTATTTCTCTTTATATGTTAAGAGACACACCGTCTCAATCCCCGTCGTCCATGGAAACTGATCCACAGCTACAGCCTTTTTCACCTCATAACCGTTTTCCAAAAACACCTCCAAATCCCTTGCAAGACTGGTAGGCTTGCAGGAAATATAAACCAGCTTGTCTATACCATATCCGATAATCTTTTTTAGCGCCTTAGGATGCACACCGTCTCTGGGCGGATCAAGAATAATCATGTCTGGTTTTTCCTCTATCTCATCCAAAACCTTCAACACATCGCCTGCTATAAATTCACAGTTATGTAAACCATTCAGCTCAGCATTTTTTCTGGCAGCCTCCACAGCCTCTTCCACAATCTCAACCCCAATAACCTTCCTGGCCACCGGAGCCATTAACTGCGCAATCGTTCCCGTTCCGCTGTATAGATCAAATACTACCTTGTCAGGCGCATCACGATCCGTCCCGCCGCCCAAATCTCCAACATATTCCCTGGCCGTCTCATACAAAACCTCTGCCCCAAGGGAATTGGTCTGGAAAAAGGAAAAAGTAGAAATTTTAAATTTTAATCCCAAAAGCTCCTCATAAAAATAATCCTGCCCATAAAGAATATCCGTGCGGTCACTTTGAATCACATCAGCAACAGAATCATTTACAATATGCAAAACGCCTGTTATTCTACCTGTTAAATTTAAATTTAATAATTTATCCTTCCACTGCTGCAAAAATTCTTCTTCTCCCGGACATATCTCATTTCCCTGCATCGGGTCTGTTTTTGGTGCTTCACCACAACAGTTCTTCATTTGAGCATCCACCTGAGAAGTAGTCACCAACGCAATCAGTATTTCACCTGTCTTAGCTGCTTTTCTTACCAGCAGATGGCGGAGGTAGCCTTCATGACGCAGTCTGTGATAAAAGGACACACCGTCAAAATAATCCCGCGTAAGACTAAGGATCTTGCGATAATCCTGATCCACGATCCTGCAGTCATTTACCGTAACAATATCATAAAAGCTCCCTCTCTTATGCATTCCTAAAGCTAAGGGGCCATCCTTATAGGCATCTCCAAAGGAAAATTCCATTTTATTCCGATAAGCCTCACACACCGGACTTGGCTTAATTCCCTCAAATTTCCATTCACCCTCCTGCTTATCCAGGACACCGGTCAAAAGCTTTTTGACCTGTTCCTCCTTAATCCGAATCTGTTCTTCATAGGGCAAAGAAAGATAACTGCACCCGCCGCATTCTCCAAAGTGGGCACACGGACTTTTCGTCTCCAGAGCGGAAGGCTCTTCCACCCGAATAAGTCTTCCCTCTGCTCTTCCGTTTCTCTTTTTCTGCACCATAAAGGTTACTTTTTGTCCGGGAAGAACATTCTTTACGATACACTGTCCTTCTTCGGTAATCACTACACCCTTATTTGGAAAATCAACCTTCTCCACCATACCTGTCAGTATTTGTCCTTTTTTCATCACACTCTCCCATACATCAGCTTATCCATTACATGATAAATGGGATGTACAGGCTCTGCACATCCCACAACTCCTTCACATTCATATACACATGAACTATTCTGCTTCAGTATTTGCAGAAGCTTCCTCTTCTTTCTGGGACTTTTCTTCCTCGTCATCCTCATCCTCAAAGAAATCGTCCTCAAAATCATCATCAAAGTCATCATCA
>JAUNGK010000093.1:4626-10703 GCA_030524555.1 Bacillota bacterium
AGATAATCCGGTGTCAGATAACGATATACTGCATAAGCAATTCCTGCAACAGCTGCCACCGCACCAATGATTGCCAAAACCCACAAAAGAGTATTGCTTCTCTTCTTATCTTCCTCCTTGTGATTCCAATAATCCTTTAATTCCTTAATATCGTGAGTCTTCACGAAATCCATCAGTTCCTCAACCTTATTCCATGTATTCATAGTACATACCTCCCTTTCCGTATGTTTCCCTTTTTGCAAAAAACTATTTTGAAATAGTATTTCCTTCCTGATTTATAATATAACATTTACGCTTCAATTTTACTACCAAAATTTTCAATTTTTATGAAATTTTAATCAGCTTGGCAAACGCTGCATACATGATTTTCGTTCCGGCTTCATCAAAATCCACCGTAACCTTGTAATCTCTCGGTCCCGGCTCCAGCTCAGTAACGGTTCCTTCACCGTATTTCACATGCTTCACCCGATCTCCAATGTCGTAGTCGGGCTTTCCTCCGGTGACCGCACCGACACCTTTACTAATCCCCACAGCGCTTAAGGCACCTAAACCGCCTCCCGCAATAAAGGGCTTATTCTCTGCCGCAGTTCTCTTTGGAGTAAGCACTGCTGCAAGCTTACGGGCATTATTAGAAATTTGCAAATCTGATGAGGGGATATCCATCGGATTAAATCTGGGGGCAGGGAGCCGGTTGTCCATCAATTCCTGCGGAATTTCCTTCACAAACCTGCTTACCGCATTCATCTGGGTCTCTCCTCTTATCATACGCATCCTTGCGTAACAAAGCGTCAGATCCTCCTTAGCCCGGGTAATCCCCACATATGCAAGCCTTCTCTCCTCCTCTATCTCATCAGGATCATCAGATACAATGGTCATATAGCTGGGAAAAATCCCATCCTCCATTCCGGCCATATACACATGGGGAAATTCCAAGCCCTTAGCACTATGCAGGGTCATGAGAAGCACCTTGTTGCTTCCCTCCTGCACATTGTCAATATCCGCTACCAGTGCAACCTCCTCCAGAAATTCTCCTAAGGTCGGCCTGTCATGAACCTCCTCAAATGCAACAATTTTACTGATTAATTCATCTATATTTTCAATCCTGCTCTCAGCATCTTCTTCATTGGAATCCTCCAGTTCCTTAACATAGCCTGTGGTTTCAATAACATCCTTTATTAAATCTTCAAGGCCGTAAAATTCCAGCTTGCTTCTAAAGGCCTGTATCATATTTACAAAGGGAACTAATTTGGATGCGGCGCCTCTTCCGATATCTGTAATCTCATCTGCCTGCCGCAGAGCATCATAAAAGCTGATCTCATGCATATCTGCATAATCCTGCACCTTCGCTATGGTTGCTGCTCCGATTCCTCTCCTTGGAACATTGATAATTCTTTTTACCGCCAGATCATCTTTTCCGTTATCAATGGTCTTCAAATAAGCCAGCAGATCCTTGATCTCCCTTCTGGCATAAAAATTGGTTCCTCCAACCACGTCATAGGGGATTCCCTCCACTATGAAACGCTCCTCCAAAAGACGCGCCTGTGCGTTGGTTCTGAAAAGTACCGCACAATCTCCAAAATCCGCCACACCCTCACGCTTTTTCCTCGCCACGTTGTCTGCAATATATTCGGCCTCCTCGTAGGCATTATCAAACTGCCTGAAATGGATTCTGCTGCCCTCTCCCTTATCGGTCCATAGAGTTTTACTTTTTCTTCCCTTATTATTTCGGATCACTGCATTGGCAGCATTCAGCACATTCTGAGTAGAACGATAATTCTGCTCCAGCCGTATTACCTCTGCCTCCGGATAAACCTTTTCAAAATCCAAAATATTTCTGATATTGGCTCCGCGGAACTTGTAAATGGACTGGTCATCATCTCCCACCACACACAGGTTATGATGCGCTGCGGCAAGAAGTCTGATCAGCTCAAACTGTGCCGTATTGGTATCCTGATACTCATCCACCATAATATATTTGAACCGTTTCTGATATCCGCCCAAAACCTCCGCATCTGCCTTAAAAAGCTCCACCGTTTTCATAATCAGATCATCAAAATCCATGGCATTATTTCTTCGAAGTACAGACTGATACTCCCTGTATGCCGCTGCAATCTTCTGCATTCTGAAATCGCCCATAACCTTAAGCTCATATTCCTCCGGGGAAATAAGCTCATCCTTGGCTGCAGAAATTGCGGAAAGGATCGTCCTTTCCTTCAACATTTTCGTATCAATCTGAAGCCTCTTACAGACATCCTTCATCACAGCTTTCTGGTCATCCGTATCATAAATGGTAAAGCTGGTATCATACCCTAATCTGTCAGCATAACGGCGCAGTATTCTCACACAGGTAGAGTGAAAGGTGGTCACCCAGATACTGTCTGATCCCATCCCTACAAGCTTTTCCACTCGCTCCTTCATCTCACCTGCCGCTTTGTTCGTAAAGGTAATCGCCATAATATTCCAGGCGTTTACCCCCAATTCATCAATCATATACGCAATCCTGTGCGTAAGCACCCGGGTCTTTCCACTGCCGGCACCTGCCAATAAAAGAACCGGTCCCTCCGTAGTAAATACGCCTTTCTTTTGTTGTTCATTTAAGGTATCATAAATACTCATCTCATTTTACCTCTGTAATATTACTAAAGATCCATGCATAAATATTCAGTTCTACAATGGGTGTACCGCAATATTCACAAACCTTACTTCCTGTACCTGATATAGGTGCCCCACAATTCGGACAATTCAGTCCTAATGACAAATCTCTTTCATCCTCAACCAATTCCCTGTCCTGTATATAAATAACATCTGTATTGTATTTGGCCTGAGTCAGCAGATCGCTTCTGCCGTCCAGCATTTTTCCGCTTTCATCCTCCAGGGTATGATAATATTGGAGTGCTGTCTGGAAGGTGATAATGCATCTTCCATTTCTCTTTTTGTAGTCGGAAATTTCCGTTCTGTGCAGCTTAATACTTCCAAAATGCTCTCTATGTCCTTCTGCCCGCAGCATCTCAATCCGCATTTCCAGCTTGTCTTGAAGTTCCTGATTGCCCTCCTTCAACATTCCCGGACTCATCTTGTCAACTCCCAGCAGATAAGAAGTCAGGGCATTTTCTGCCCTGACCTTCATCTCGTCATACTGAAATTCAGGAAAATCTCTTTTAATTTTTGGAAGATATAAGCTGGTCATTGCCGATACAGACTTTGGCGTAGCAGCATATTCCTGCTCCGCCTGCCGAAAGCCCTCCATAATATCAGACGTACCGAAGGCTTCCTGGGAAAAAGATTCTACGGCTCTTTTAGCTTTCCTGACTGCAACAAAAATGCAGCCAAATACTGTGAGAGTCATAATCAAAATTACAATGACTCCTATCATGGCAAAATTCATAACTGTTTTCCTTCCTGAAAATCCTTTCGTTATTTCCCATCTAGCCGCTGTATCTTAAATTCGTCATAATGCTTAAAAGTATAATAAGCACAATAACCGCAGCCACTGTAATGATCACCTTGGGAATCGATATCGGAGTCTTACCCGATACCTTGCCGGTCTGCCCATTTACCATGAACTGATATACCTTATCCTTATACTTATAGCTTGATATCCATACCGGAAGCAGCAAATATTTATAAGTCAATTTGGAAAAAACTGCATCAATCTGTAAATTTCTCACACGATCCGCATCGTTTTCCTTTTTGATCTTGCGCTCTATACTGCCGCGAAGCTTATACTTGATGTTTTCCTTAGCCATCTGCCAGGCTTCCTTAATTCCCACAGAATATCGTTCCGCTGCAAAGCCTGCCACATACTCCGGCTGATAAGCCTTGTTTTCTGCTGTTCGGTAGGGCTCTATCCCCTGCAGCATAGATTGATTATGGTTGGTGGAACCGCACACCAGCTCATCATCAAAAAACTCCGAGTGAGTTCCCTGTACAGGATACCATGTCGTCACTACCTCTGTCTTCCCGTCAGGCTTCCTTTTCACCTTATCACGCCCAAATTGCCCATGATATCTGGAATGCGTCTGTGCATCAAAGGTCCAGTAGGGCAGATAAATCCCTTTAAAATTCTTCGCCTTTGCGCTTTCCTTGGCAAGCTTCGGACAAAACCACTTCCGCTTAATCCACGTTTTAAACAATGAAGAAGCCTGCTTATCCGTAATCTGAAAAGGAACTACCCCGCCCGGCGCCATAGTGTTTTGGTCAGAGGCCTCCATAACCTGATTGGAACCGCAAAAAGGGCAGACCGCTGAAATCTCAAGTGCATCATACACAGACTCTGCACCGCAGGCCTTACATATAACTGTCTTTTTGTCCACGCCCCAGTCGCAGTTCTCTATCTTGTCCGCACTCTCCAATGCCTGCTCCTCCGCAGACTTAAGGGAGCCTTTTTCTACAGGAATTTCCTCTATATGACCACAGTAGGGGCAGCTAAGCCCCCCTGTTTTCGGATCAAAATCCATTACCCCTCCGCATGAGGGACATTTTCTATCTGTTTCCTCCAGTGTATCTACTGTCTGTGCATCCAGATTCGTATCGAATTCGCTCATCCTTTCCTCCCGACACTTTAGCTCTGAATATCGCTGTCATTAAAAGGATCTCCGCATTCAGGACAGAACTTGGGAGGATTTTTGGGGTCTTCCGGCTCCCATCCGCATTTATCACATTTATATAAAGGCTCTCCTGCCGGCTTCTTAGCTCCACATTCGGAGCAGAATTTGCCTTTGTTGACCGCTCCACAGCTACAGGTCCATCCTGCCTCGGCAGGCTTTTCCGATCCACACTCAGAGCAGAATTTACCTGTATTGCCAGTCTTACCGCAGCTGCAGGTCCATCCCGTCACAGGTGCTGCTGCACTTTGAGCCGGTGCAGGTGCCGCAGCAGGTGCTGCCTGCTGCCCCATCTGGAACAGCTGCTGTGCATTCATGCCGCCTGCCTGTGTGGCCATATTCATACCTGCAAAAGCCATCATTGGTCCGGTAGAGGTGTTGGCAGCTGCCGCTTTCATTGCTTCAGCCTGTGCTCCGACCAAAGTTGCTGCTGCCATATTCGGATTACGCAGCACTGCACTCTTTTGCAGCTCCTTAATCATTTCCTCATCCTCTTCGGATGCCTTCATCGCATTGATACCGAATGAAACAATTTCAATGCCGCGAAGCTGTGCCCACTTTTCAGAGAGAACCTCATTCAATGCATCTGCAAGCTCCATGGTATGTGCAGGAACCGCACTGTAACGAATTCCCATTGCCGAAATCTTGGCAAAAGCTGGCTGCAGGGCAGTCATAAGCTCTGATTTAAGCTGGCTGTCAATCTCTGATCTCTCAAAATCCTCTTTTACATTGCCGCACACGTGGGTATAGAAGAGCAAAGGGTCTGTAATCTTATAAGAATATTCACCGTTGCATCTGATGGAAATATCAATGTCAAGACCTATATTCTGGTCTACCACACGGAAGGGAACCGGATTAGCTGTTCCGTATTTATTTCCCATAATTTCCTTAGTGTTAAAATAGTAAACTCGCTGGTCCTTAGCCGTATCGCCGGCAAAGGTAAAACGCTTTCCTACCACTGCAAAGGTTTTTTTGAGCGTCTCGCCCAGACTTCCGCAGAACAAACTGGGCTCAGAAGATGTATCATATGTAAACTCTCCTGCCTCCGCACAAAATTCAACAACCCGCCCCTGGTCTACAATAATCATACACTGTCCTTCATTGACAGCTATCACGGAACCGTTGGAAATAATGTTATCCTCGCCGTTATTGTTTCCGCCGCTTCTGGAGCTGGTACGCTTCTTTCCTTTGGTCACCAGCACCTCTGTGTCCAGCGAATCACAGTAAAAATACTCCCGCCACTGATCTGCCAGAACGCCGCCTGCAGCGCTCTTAATTGCCTTAATTAAACCCATTGCTATATCCTCCTCTTTATTTATCCCTCTTCCAGAGGTCGGAATGCTTCGCTTCCTTTCCTCTTCCTCTTTGGGCAGAGGTCGGAATGCTTCGCTTTCCGACTCGCTTCGCTCCCCAAAATTCGAGAGAAACAGGCGCCTGCATTCATGCAAGCATGATGCCTGCGCCTGCATCTCT
>JAUNGK010000094.1 GCA_030524555.1 Bacillota bacterium
GCCAGTCTTTTCAAGCTTTCAATCTTATTTAAATATCGTTCATGAAACAACCCTAAGTGCGCCTTTATTCCATAACATAGCTTTTACTGCATTACAAAAACAGACTTCCGATCTGAAATACCGCCGTAGTAACCAGCCACGCAAAGACCATCTGAAACAGCGCAAGCCTCAAAGTAAAGCGTGTATCTTTGCTCTCCTTCTTAATTGTCGCCATCGCTGCGGCACAGGGAACATACAATAGCACGAAAAGCATCATACAATATGCATTTAAGGGGCCAAAGGAAGGATCAATTGTTTTCAGGTTTTCCACAACGGTACTCATGCCTACCGCCCCCTGGACATTTCCCACGCCAAAAAGCACGGAAAAGCTTGACACCACCACTTCCTTGGCAGAAATTCCCGCTATCAGAGACACAATGATCTGCCACATTCCAAGTCCTGCCGGACGCATCACCGGCTCAAGCCACCTGCCAATCATTGCCCCAAAGCTTTCCGCAGGGTGTGAAACCATTCCCGATACACCGAAATTGAGAACAAACCATATGAGAATAGATGCAATAAATATGGTGGTTCCTGCCTTAGAAAGATAATCCTTCAGCTTATTCCACACATAAATTCTGATTGTTCTTCCATTGGGACGCTTGTATTCCGGCAGTTCAATCAAAAGGCTGTCGTTTACCTTTCCCTTTTCAAAGATATGCAGCACCTTGGCAATGCAAATAGCCAGAACCATTCCGATAACATACATGGAAAAGGCTGCCACATGAGCATACTTTCCAAAGAACATGCCCGAAAAAAGCACATACACAGGAAGCCTTGCCGAGCATGACATAAAAGGAGTAATGATCATGGTTCTGCGCCTGTCCTTTTCCGTTTCCAGCGCTCTGGATGCCATAATTGCCGGTACAGTGCACCCAAATCCCAAAACCATCGGGAGAAATGCTTTACCTGAAAGCCCTGCCTTCCCCATTATGCCATCCATCACATAAGCTACTCTGGACATATAGCCGCTGTCCTCAAGAATTGCCAGCGCAAGAAACAATATGGCGATATTGGGAATAAAGGTGAGAATACCTCCTACTCCCGCAAGGATGCCGTCCACAATAAGCGACTGAAGCCACGAAGCAGCATGAATACCTTCCAGGACATTTCCGACGCCTTCCGAAACAATCTCAAGAAACAGTTCAAAATACCCCTTAAGCCAATCTCCGATGGTAAATGTTAAAAAGAAAACCAAAGCCATAATACACAGAAAAACCGGAACACCCCAAACAGGATGTGTTAATATACAGTCCACCTTATCCGTGCTTCCTTTTTTCTTTTTACGGTAAAAAAGTACTTCCTTCATAATATGTTCTATATAGGAATACTTAGTCTGTATAATCTCTTTTTCATAGCTCCTGTCCACAATATTGTATACAGAAACGGGATGTTCATTTTTAACATCCTCATCATCTTCCAGCATCTTGATTGCATGCCACCTTACCGAGGAATGCGTAGGATAATGAGCCTGCATGATAACAGAGAGCTTGTCTATCTTTTCTTCTATTTCTTTACTGTAATAGAGCACATCTCCTTTTGATCCCTCCTCAAAATGATGAACAACCGCATGAAGAAGAATATCCAATCCCTTTCTTTTCGCTGCGCAAACAGGCACAACCGGAATGTCACCTAATAGCTCCGGAAGTCTGTGAAGGTCAATTTCCATTCCTCTCTCCTCCACCACATCCATCATATTAAGTGCTAACACCACCGGTTTTCCCAGTTCCAAAAGCTGCAGCGTCAGATACAAATTTCTTTCCAGTGAGGAGGCATCTACCACGTTGACAATCACCTCTATGTCATCATCCATCACGCAGCTCCTTGTCACCTTTTCCTCAATGGTATAACAGGTCAGGGAATAGATTCCCGGCGTATCAATAAGCGTCAATGAGACATCTTCATACTCCGCCTCACCTTCGATCTTTTCCACCGTCACTCCAGGCCAGTTGGCAACCTTTAGCTTTGAACCGGTAATTGCATTAAAAAGCGTCGTTTTACCGCAATTGGGGTTTCCCACAAACGCAACATGTACTGTCTGATCCTTTTTCATTGCACGTTTTCCTCCACTTCAATACCCTGACTGATATGTTTACCAACGGCAAGCCGTGTCCCCCTTACACGAATAATCAGCGCCCCATTTCTTTTGCGGTTTAACACCGTAATAACCGTTCCGTCATTTAAACCAAGGGCCTGCAGCCGTCGGGTAAGACCCTCCTCGACATACAGACCCTTTATTTCATAGCTTTTGCCCTTTACTCCTTCAAACAATGACATTTTCTTCGCCTCTTTTGTTTTTGATAAAAATAATCAATAACATTAAATCACAAAGCGTCATTGTTTGCAATCATTATTCCTCATCCTCTGTTACAGTATCTTCCTCAGTCTCTGTTTCAACTGCTTCAAAGTCCTCCAGTGTTTTATTCAGTGAATAGTATATGGATGAGCTGATGGTATAAACCGTACTTTCCTCATTCAATCTGATATAATAACAGCCTATCATGGAATTGTAGTCTCCAACCTTTAAATTATACATATTACTGTCCCATTGGAGAGTAATATTCAAAATCGGATCCTCCAAACCATATTGAGCAAAATCCTCCACCTTTTCAATCCTTGTATCCGAACTGATTTTTCCGGCAGCCATTAAAAAGCTGTCCACACTGTCATTATCTATCGAAACGGCGTCATTCTCCACCAGCCTCCACTGATCCCCCTCCTTGATCAGATCCGTTGTATTATCGCCGTTTATAATACCGATTTCCGTCACATCAGCAGTATCAATATCTGTCACAGGATAGCTTTCCGGCTCCTGCTCATCAGCTTCATCCTTCTTTTGGCTCCTGTTAACTGCCAGGTATGCAATTACTGCCAGAACCAAACAAAGAAGCATAACCAGTAATCGAATTTTTCTTGCTTTATTCATGGGGCATCCTCCTTTACAGCTTCCTTCTGTTAAACCAGACAATAAATCCTACAATCAAAAAGGCGAAGGGCAGGATAATAACAGTGGAAAATGCTATCAAAATCAAATTCTTCTGGGATATGGTCAGATAACTGATTTCATAATCCTTTACAGGAATACTGATGCTGTCCGTATAAGAAGCAAATGCTCCAAGGGTACCGGAAAACAGCTTTTGGTTGCTTCCCGACACCATCTCGTCTGCTCCCTGTGTAAAAATATTCTCACCGGAATAAATAATGGCCGTAGAGGTTCCCTCCTCCAAAAGCTTTACACATTTCAGCCCCACATCAAAGGGGCCTTCCAAATCTCCTTCCTGCCTGCTGTAATCCACAACATTTTCCACATCCTCCCTGACATAACAGTCATCCGATGCCGACAGCAATACGGAAATCTCCACTTCATCAGTTTCCTCATAGGATAGCCCCTGCGCATAGGGTACAAAAACATAGCTTCCGTTTCCATACACCTTTTCTGTCACGTCATCATACCCGATTTCCGGCAAAAGCCAGAAAGGATTTTGATAATAATGATTCTGATCCTCCTCTATGATCAATCCTGTTGTTACCTTCACACCGTAAAATTCCAGAAGACTGTCAAAATTTTCAAGTTGTTTTCCTGTATAAGTGGAGACTAAAAGCACTGATCCTCCGTTCTCCATATAGCTTAACATTTTCTCCGTATCATCTGCCGATAAATCCTCTGTAGGTGCATTGATCACTACACAATCCGCATCCTCCGGAACCTGATCATAATTCAGCAGATTTATTGTTTCGTAATCCATATTTGCCTTTTCAATAACTGTCTTAAAGCCTGAATCAAATTCAAGCTCCCCATGTCCCTCAAGCATATAAAGCTTCGGCATGTCATCGCTGACAACATAGGCAATAGCACTGGTAATCTGTCCCTCACCATCATATCCCGTTACAGTGGAAGAATAAGTGCTGTAATCAAATTCTGTCTGATAAATGGTTTCATAATCAATTATTCTGCTTCTTTGAGCGCTTTCCACAATCACGCTGTTTGACGACACCGCAGAATCCGTATAATTGGTAAAAAACTTGGGATTAACCGCCGGATCCACATAGGACACCTTAATGTGTGGGTTTAATTCCTCATAATTTTTCAGCATCATGCTAAGAACCATATCGGCCTGACTTTCATTGACAAGCACATATATATCGATGTCCTCCGAAATATCCTCCACATAGGCTTTGGTTTCATCGGACAGCGTATACAGCTTCTGACTGGTAACATCAAATACTGTGTAAGCAGAAGGAAGCTCTATGGCAATTACATTTAAAAATACTGCTATCACCACACTGATCACTGTCACAGACACATTGTAAGCACCGATACCTGCATTTTTAACCGAAACGCTGTATCTCCTTTTTTGTATGGACTGCACGGTGAAAATCAAGAACAGAACCGTCACCGAAAGATAATAGACAATACTGCTTATATGTAAGGAACCATTTAAAAGATCGTCATACCGCCCTACCATATCAAATACGGAAAGTATTCTGGTAATCCAGTTCCCTGTGGATGATATCATATTGCATAATCCCGACATCACATATCCCAGGAACAAAACCCCAAAGGTAAGAACCGCCGCAATCACCTGACTTTCGATCAATGATGAAATAAAAATTCCTATGGAAATACAGGCAATCCCATATAAGAAAAAACCTGCTATTGCAAGATAGGTTTCACCAAATGCAACCTTCCCAAATATACTTAATATTAAAGGATATATACTGATAATCGCTACCGGTATGGCAAAGATCGTTGCAAGGGCCAAAAATTTTCCTGCAACAATTTTACCTACGCTTATCGGTGCAGTAAGAATCAGCTGATCTGTCTTTTGTTTTCTCTCTTCGGCAAGTATCCGCATAGTCAAAAGAGGAATGCTTATGAGGAACAGAAACACCACCGAGGATAAGGCATATCCGATATAAGGATATCCCATAAAAAGGTTATAGACCGAAAAATATATTCCCAAAAGGAAAAGTGTTGCTCCTATAAACAGTGCTCCTATGAAGGAATGAAAATATGCTTTCAGCTCTCTTTTATAAATTGCCGCCATCTTCTGCTCCTCCCTTCTCATCCGTTAATTCAAGGAACGCATCCTCTAAGGATCGCTCAAGCTGATTCATAGCCATAATCGGAAGCTTTGCCTCTGCAAGCTTATAAAAAAGCTCCTTGCGAATATCAACATTTTTTTCCGTCTCCAAAATAGCCTTAACAAAGCCGCTTTCACCATATACCTCATAAACCGGCTCCTTAATCTGTGGAAATTGCTTTAAAAGCTGTTCAAACTGCTCCTTTGCGCCTAAAACGGTAACCTCCAGTCTGCTGCTTCCGTTCATAAGTCCTGTCAACCCTTCAGGCGTGTCACAGGCTGCAAGCCGTCCCTTGGAAATAATCATAATCTCATCACAAACTGCCTGAACCTCTGACAAAATATGGGAGCTTAAAATCACAGTATGCTTTTCCCCAAGTCTCTTAATCAAACTGCGTATCTCTATGATCTGCTTAGGATCCAATCCTACCGTAGGTTCATCCAAAATAATCACCTCCGGCTCGCCCAATATCGCCTGAGCCAGTCCTACTCTCTGCCTGTATCCTTTAGATAAATTCTTGATCAGCCTGCCTTCCACCCCTGAAGTCATGGTCAAGGCCATAGCTTCCGTAATCTGCTCTTCTCTCTTTTTTTTAGGTATTTTCTTCAATTCCGCCGCAAAATGTAAATATTCCTTTACTGTCATATCCATATAAAGAGGGGGCACCTCCGGCAAATATCCAATACAGGCCTTTGCCGCTTCAGCATCCTTTATAATATCATAACCGTTGATTTTTACACTTCCCTCCGACGGCGCTATGTACCCGGTCATGATATTCATGGTAGTACTCTTACCTGCCCCGTTAGGCCCCAGAAAACCATAAATTTTCCCCGGCTCAACGTGAAAGCTAAGATGATCCACCGCCACATGATCACCATATCTTTTCACCAGATTATCCGCTTCTATCAATACTTTATCCTCCAATCTGTTTTCTTTTTTCCTTTACCAATTTAATTCTAAAATGTGTTCTAAAGAATAAAAAAGTGTGAAAACTTTATGTCCAACAAGAACTGCACAGCCTACCTATCATACTATAATATTAAAACCGTCATCATTTTATGAGAGGAGAATTATGCAGGATTACAGTTTTAACGAATATTTTGATCGTTTTCCGGTTGCAATGGCATATGTTCCCTGGCAGCATCTTACAAATATTTTTGAAAATCTGGATGAAGCATACCATGTAGGTACTATTTTCCCCGAACTTGAAAAACCTTTTACCGGAAGGAGATGCGTGAAATGAATAATCGAATGAAATCAGAGCGAGAACAGCTTTTTCATGATATCGGCGTTATTTCCTTTGTCGTCACGGAAATGAATGAATATCTGGACACTCACCCCACTGACAAGGAGGCCATGGAGTATTTAAATCACTATGTCCGCATGCAAAATCAGGCAATGCGGGAGTACGCCATGAAATACGGCCCGCTTCGAATATCCGATGCGGACGGCTGCAACCAAAACGAGTGGAAATGGGCAACCCAGCCCTGGCCTTGGGAAGGAGGATGTTAAATTATGTGGAGCTATGAAAAAAGATTACAGTACCCCGTTAATATCAAAGAACCCAATGCCAAGCTGGCGCAGGTGATCCTGACACAATATGGTGGGCCCGACGGTGAACTGGGTGCTTCCATGCGATATATTTCACAGAGATATTCCATGCCCTACAACGAGGTTGCCGCAATTCTTACCGATATCGGTGTATCGGTTGCAAAATTGCACATCTTAGATTTAAGTAGATGCTCCGGAAGTTTCGGTTTCCGGAGCTTTAAGATTTTTCAATGATTTCCATAGCAAGAATGTCCGTGGTATAGTCCTCATTCTTACCATAGGAGTGAATGGTCAGCCTCATGCCGAAGGGAACGCATTTCAGCCAGACCTCAACCGTGTTGTCATGGTAAATAACCATTTTATCCAGTATCTCACGGTACAGACTTTCATTTGTTTCATCAAAGGTCATAATCTCGTCCAAAGCGGTGATATACTGTTCGAATACATCAATCTGCTTTGAATGTGCCTTATCCTTGTTCTGTGCATTGGAAAGCAATTCTGAAAGCTCTGCAAGCTGTTCGTCATACCATTTTGTTTGCTCTTGTAAATCAGTCTTAGAAATCAATCCATCCAGCATCAAATCAATAGCTTTAAGCTTCTTGGCATTTAGTTTTTCCATTTTCTCTGTAATACGTTTTGTATCAAGCTTCTTATCCGTGATACCTTTAATTGCCTTGATTTCCTGTAGGATTTCTTTCTTTAGTTCCTTTTGATTGGTCTGTAGCTGGCAGATACAGTAATGTACGCAGGTAAGTAATGCACGTTCGTTGATAGAGCCATTGTCACAGCCGGTTATTTCACCATCCTCAGATACCTTACGGGTTCCGTGGTTTGCTGCTGCATAGCAACGCCAAGCCTTGTAGGTAGTGCCGTTTTTCAACTTCTTGGTACGGCTGACATATCGTTGACCGCACATTCCACAATAGAGCTTACCACTGCACCAATAGCGATTGCTGTGCTTGGATTTCATTTCTTCCGTAGGCGCACGCCGGAGTAATTCCTCCTGTGTCCGGTTCCACAAATCCCTATCAATGATAGGTTCGTGGTGGTCTTTCAAATAAACCATTTCTTCATTCCCTCGATTGTACTTCTTTGCATGTGTCAGATAGTTGGGTGTAAAGGTTTTCTTCTGACACAAGTCACCCACATATTTCTCGTTTCGTAATGCCCTGAGAATAACGGTAGCAGACCATAGCTTAACTCGCTTGGGACGTAAGCCTTCCTCTGACAATTCCCTTGCAATCACATGAGTACCTTTTCCCTCGTTGGTATATTTGTGAAAAATAGCACGGACGATAGGTACTTCTTCCTCATTGATTGCAAGCTCCCCATTACGGACGTTGTAACCAATTAAATCCCTACCAAAGACAATACCTTGCTCCATCCTGCGTTTCTGTCCCCACTTCACACGCTCCGAAGTCTTACGGCTTTCTTCCTGTGCGATACTTGCCATAATGGTCAGACGAAGCTCACCATCCGAATCCCTGGTATCAATGTTATCAATGGTAAATATCACACCAATATCGTTATCCTTTAGCTTTCGGGTGTAGGACAGGGTATCCACCGTATTTCTTGCAAATCGGCATACTTCCTTGGTGAGAATAAGGTCAATTTCACCTCTCATTGCATCCTCAATCATGGCATTAAATCCGGCACGCTTCTTAGTCTGCGTACCACTGATACCCTCATCATAATACACATCAATCATAACCCAGTCCTCATGGTGCGTAATATAATCCGCAAAGTATTTTCGCTGGCTGATTAAGGAATTGGTCTGGTCATCCTTGTCGGTTGAAACTCTGCAATATGCGGCAACTCTAAGTTTACTTTTTGTATTCAATTTATGTGTCCTCCTTTTGTTAGGCTGACACATCACCACCTACAGTATAACAATATAGGTATTGATGTGCAAGTGATTTTCTAGGAATTGCGTTCCAGTAAGCTATTTAGTTGCGTATCTGTCAAAACATCCCGTTTATGTAATTCCTTATAAATACCGCATTTCAGCATTTTCTTTAATTCCTTTTGCTGTGTTGCATCAAGTGTTATATTCATCAATTTCTCCTTTTCTGTAAGATTATTTTTATCTGTTTCAAGCACCATTTGCTCCTAAAGTTCCTGATTATTAGAATGTATGAATACTTTTCTGAAATAATCCTTTAAACCATGCTCTGCCAGAAATTTTTCTGCCATTTGTTTGAACTTACGAAGCTCATGAACCTCTGCTTCCAGCTTCTTTAAGGAAAGTCGTCTACTCATAGACTGTTCTCTGGTAAGCTGGGAGCTTAGGGCTTCATTGGATGCTTTTAACAGCTGATTTTCTTTACTCAGAATAGCATTTTCTCTCTTAAGTTTCTTTTCTTTGCTTTCTACGGCAATCTGCTTCTTTGCCAAATCGGTAAGTTTCTGATAATCGAATTCCTCCACAGTTACCTTGCCACCAAGTAATGTTTTTCCGGTTGCTATTTCCTCTACAGAACGGATATCCGTCTTTTTCTCAGCAATCGCCTGTAATTCCTGTTTTTGCCCTTGAATGGCAATAGCAAGCGCAGCTTTTTCTTTCTCCATATCAGCTTTATATTGTTTTACCGTGCGGTGAACCGCTTCGGAATTTACTTCTCCACGCTCAATATCAAATCCAGCTTTCTGTAAATACTTTGGCAGTTCCTCCTGTATCTGCCGGAGAATATTACGATTTATGACCTCTTTGGCACAGACACGATTATCCTCCGTCATAGGTACAAATCCAAAATGCATATGTGGTGTATGCTCATCATTGTGGACTATTGCATAAATTGTATTTTTCTTACCAAAGAGAGTTTCCAAATACTCCATAGAAGTCTGAAAATATTCCCTTTGTTTTTCTGGTGATAATGTATCAAAAAACTCATTGTTGGATGATATGATAAATTCAGTTAATACAACAGCATCCTTGCGAAGCTTCTTTCCGGTAGGATTGTTTCTGGCATCCACCAGTTTCATTACTGCCGCAAAGTAATTCTTTTCCGCGCATTCCATCAATCTGTAATTCAAATGACTACGCTCCAAATCAATGTCCTGATTGCCGTAATGCTCGTTTTGTCGTTCGTTATGTCGCTCAATTTTTGAGATAGCACCTTTTGTATATTTCTCGCCATGACAAACCAATTTTGCCATTCACATCCTCCTTTCATAACTTCTGCGAAAGCATCTGCGGGACAGCCGGATACGGCAAATAACCGCAGCCACTTCCGACAGAAGTGTAACCCACTATACTTTACATTCTGTAAAGCGTGGGGCAACGTTCCCTTGCATCCCTTTGTTTCTGTTTTCTGACACGCTGCTCAATCCTATTCACCAGCCTTTCTTCATTCTGTCTAAACTCTTCTAAATCAGCCCTTGTTCCATAGAGGAATAGGTCACAATAATATTCCGTTTTCTCAAGCTCATGTAGACTCTCTACATATTCATCCTTTAATGGTTCATCCAAGGTCTTTGGTGCGAATTCTTCACGCCATTTTCGAAGCATTGAGCAATAATCCGTGAGGAGCAAATAGGTGTTGTGCTTCCAGCTTTCAAACTGCTTTTCCTTTAGAAGCTGTTTCATGCGGGTATTGCATTCCTTTATATAGCTCTCTTTATCAAATTCCACATCTGCAATTCCAAAGTCAGCCTGTAGCTTCTTGGCTGCTTCCAAGGGACTTAGTGAGAATAACTGACTAACCAACCGGATAACATCTCCACCGCATTGACAGCTAAAGCAGTAGAAATGGTCATCATATATCTTCATGCTGGGTGTCCGCTCCTTGTGGAACGGACACTTTGTAAAGCCTGACCGGTTGACAGTTATCCCATAGTACCTTGCAACCTCTTTTATTGGCAGACGCTGTTTGACTTTGCTGAATATTGACATCAGTTCGTATCGTTTTGCCAATTCTCTGCTGTCTGTAACAGTGGGA
>JAUNGK010000095.1 GCA_030524555.1 Bacillota bacterium
CCATTGCACGTCTGATTAACGTCTTAATTGCATCAATATTGTAATCAATAGGATATTTTACATATTGAATCTTTCCACCGTTGCTAAGCTCCCAGAAGCGATACTCCAGATCCTGCTTCTGAATAGGCGTAATATCCTCGGATACATGACAGTGGAAGCTGTTGGAAACATATTCTCTGTCCGAAACGCCCTCTATAATTCCGTATTTAGCACGGAACTGTTTAACCTGTAAGCCGCACAGACTTTCCGCCGGTGTTCCGTAAATCGCATACAGATTTCCGTCTTCTTCCTTAAACTCATTAATCTTCTGATTAATATGCTCTAATACCTCAAGGGCAAACTGTCCGTCCTCAACCAGAGACTTACCGTTATAAAGCTCCTGCAGCTCATTAAAAGCGGTAATACCAAAGCTTGCAGTGGCTGTTTTTAAAATAGGCTTAATCTTATCGGAAAGCTTCAAATGCCCTCCGAGAAATCCTCCTTCACAGTATGCCAACGGATTGGTGGATGCACGCATCTCTCCTAAATATGCATAGGTTCTGATGTGAAGCTGACGTATCAGGTTCAGATAATAATCCAAAACCTCATAAAAGTCACGGCTCTCCTGTCTTGATTTTGCAAGAATCATAGGCAGATGAAGAGAAACTGCACCAATATTAAAGCGCCCCACAAATACAGGCACATCATCATCGTCCGCAGGATGCATTCCGCCTCTCTCATACCAGGGCGAAAGAAATGCACGGCACCCCATAGGAGATATCACCTTGCCGTACTGCTTGTACATGCTGGCAATATATCCCTTTCCCGTAAGAGACAGCCAGTCAGGATACATTGTCTTGGCAGAGCACTTAACCCCTGCCTCAAATACGTCCTCCAGCTCCTTGCCGGGCCCATGAAGATTCTCATCATACAAAAAGACAATCTTGGGGAAAAGCACGGGCTTTTTACAGCCTTCCTTGCCCTGTCCCTTTCTTCTTACATTCAAAAGGGAAATCGTTGCCAGCTTGGCAAATCTTCCGGTACCAATACCTGCTGTCACCGTAATAAAAGGATAATCTCCCCGGCTGGAGGCTACCGTATTAAACTTATATTCCCAGCCCTGAAAGCCCTGCTCAAATTCTCTTTTCACATCAGCATAGGCCTCTGCCTGTGCTGTTTCATCATCAATACCCAGATTTTTGTATTTTTTCAGGCTCTTCTGGTAAGTTTTTTCCGCATAAGGCTCTAATATCTTATCCACCTCAGGAACGGTAAAGCCGCCATACTGCTGGCTTGCGGCGCTAAGCACAATATCACCGATCACATCAAACGCCACATCAAGAGTCTTCGGCTCATTATACCAGATATTTCCCATCTCAAAGCCGCCTGTAAGCACGCTTGAAACATCAAACAAGCAGCAGTTCATGGTATCCCGCCTTGCAGACATATCATGCACATAGATATATCCGTCACGGCAGGCCTGAATTTCCTCTGTTGTCATAAAAAATTTCTGATACAGTTCTTTATTAAACTGATTGAAAATCAGGCTTCTCTTAGTAGAAACAAGTGCGCTGTCCGTATTGGCATTTTCTTTGTCACCAACATACATGATAGACTGGCTTTTTTTGTAAACGTCGTCCATCATACGGACAAAATCCTGTTTATAATTGCGGTAATCCCTATAGCTTTTCGCTACAATGGGCTTAACATCCTCCAGTGCGCTTTCAACAATATTATGCATGATGGGAATGGGAATCCGATCCTGTTCCAGTTCATTAACCTTTTCGACCACATACTGACAAATATGCTGCTTCTCCTCATCAGTAAATTTGGTCAGTGCTCTGTACGCACTCTTTCCTACTGCATCAATGACCTTCTGTACATTAAATGCCTCCAGACTGCCATCCTTCTTAATTACTTTCACCTGTCGTTTTGGCTTAAATAACACACCCTAAACCACGGCCTCTTCCTGTTCACTGCTCATTTTACTTCCTCCATTCATCCCCGCACCATAATACAAACACCAAATCTAGTAAAAATATATCTTCCCAATCAAGATGTTGTATCATTAAGTATAGTAAAACAATCCGAAGATGTCAACTTGATAATCAAAGGAAAAATATACAAAAAGCAGCTTTATATTTTGGTAGAAATTATTTTAGGACAAATTATTTCTTATCATTCCAGATGCTGCAACGGCTTTTACTGCCTCCTGTATCTGCCCTACCGGCATGGTAAGCGCAAAACGCACATGTCCCTTACCGAGGCTTCCGAAGCTGCTTCCCGGTGTACACAAAACCCCCGATCTTTCTAAAAGCTCCATTACAAATTCCACATCATCCTCATAGCCATCAGGAATTTTGCCCCAGGCAAACATACTTCCCTGACTGTCCGGAATATTCCATCCGATACTGCGAAGGCCGCCGCAAAGCGCATCTCTTCTTTTCTGATATTCTGCGCAGCGTCTTTTGATTCCGTCATCAGGACCGTTAAGAGCCGCTATTGCCCCATACTGTACCGGAAGAAAGGTTCCGTAATCAATCTGTGACCTAAGCCTTTTAAAGCTTTGCACCAGATATTCGTTTCCTACCAGAAATCCCACTCTCGCCCCGGTATAGTTATAGCTTTTGGAAAGAGAATAAAATTCTATGCAATTTTCCTTAGCCCCTGGAAATTGAAGAATAGATTTCCCAATATGGCCGTCATAAACAATATCCGAATAAGCATTGTCGTGCAAAATAATAATCTCATGCTTCTTTGCCCATGGAATCAGCCTTTCATAGAATTCATCCGGTGCAATTCTGCACACCGGATTTAAGGGATAGGAAACGATCATGAATTTCGTTTTCTTTAAAAGCGCTTCATCAATTCCGGCAAGATCCGGCAAATAATTATTTTCCTCTCTAAGGTCATAAGTACGTACATCCGCCGATGCAAGGGACGGACCTATTGAAAAGATAGGGTAGCCCGGATTGGGAACCAATACGATATCACCGGGATTACACAGACATAATCCGATATGGGCAATTCCTTCCTGAGAGCCATATACATCCGTAATTTCCCTATCCGTAAGCTCCACATGATAACGTTCCCTGAAACGCTTTATAACCGCCCTAGAAAGCTCTGGAAGCATTTTAAGGGCATATTTGTAATTGGCGGAATCCTGGGCTGCCTTCGTCACTGCCTCCATGATATGCGCATCCGTGGGAAAATCGGGAGTTCCTACCGACAGGTTGTAAACCTTTTTCCCCTTCCTCTCCATCTCTTCCTTCTTCTCATTTAATAGCTGGAAAATTCCTTCCTCATAATCCTTCATTCTGTCTGCAATCTTTAAGTTCATTTGCTTCGCCTGCCTTTTCATTATAGTTTGGAATAATATGATTTAAAAAATTCAGGTATCCCTTCTTCACCTCCTCCGGTGCCAGAATACTGACCTGATTTCCAAGCCCCGTAAGCCAACCGTAAAACTGACTGCTTACCGTGGCCCTGACTCTGACACTGACAAAGGTATCATCTATTCTTCTCACATCCGTTTCCCTCCCGAAGCGGTCCAGAATAATTCCGATCATGGATGCGGGAAGCTTTAGCATAACCGTTTCCGTCCTTCCGCCAAACATCCCAAAGGTTTGATTGGTATATTCAGCAATATCAAACTCCTTGAATGCCTCCATTCCCATACGCACTTCTCCGGGCAGCTCCGTAATCCGGTTCATCTTGTCCACACGAAAGTGTTTAATTTTTTGCTCCTCATTGTCATAGGCAATGAGATAATAATTTTCATCCTTCCATGTAAGCGCCCACGGACTTACTTTATATTTTCTGCCTTCCCTTCGCGGCTGCAATTCCTTTTTTATATTCCATTCCATGTATGTAAAGGTAACAGGTGCATTATTCTGAATGGCATTGTGGATTCTGTCTACATTATAATAAATGCTTTCATTTTCCGTCTTAACCCGTCCCGCTACTAACACCTGTCTTTGAAGCTGCTTTCTTTCATACGGACCGGCAAGCTTTTCAATCTTTGAGATAAGCTCCCTGGATTTCTTCCTGGTAATAAATCTGGAGGACTGCACAGCATCCACCAAAAGCTTTAATTCCGGCAGTTCAAATTCGCGGCTGGCCAGGTAATAGCCTCCGCCTGTTTTCGCCTTCACATTTACAATGTCATACCCCAGCTTTATCAGGCATTCAATATCATCATAAATACTCTTTCTCTCGGCTGATATTCCGTATGCAGAAAGCTCCGAAATCAAGTCCTGTGCCGAAAGGCAATGATTCTCATCGGTCTTTTCGTTAAATATTCTAATAAGATAAATCAGCTTCAGCTTTTGATTTGCGGATTTTGGCATGAAAGAATTTCCTCCACTTCCCATAATTTCTTCGCATTTAACGCATAACAAGTATCAAGCCCGCACATTTCTTTTACACATAAAAAGCGCAAAGGTCATCTTTGCGCTTCTGCTTCGGCTTCTGACTTTTGATTGCTACGCTTTCTCATCTTAATTCCCATAAAAATTCCAATTCCTGCCAGAACTACAATCACCGCCATTACCAAAAGATAGGATAAAAAGGAATTGATAAATAAAATTAAATTACTCATCGATACACCGAACCTTTCCGTTTATTGAATAATCATAGCATTACGCCTTTTGTAAGTCAATACCGTGCCAATGGCCTGTGGCAAGGAAGTTTTCCGCCATCTTCTCTGCCTCACATATGATTTCCTTATCATATCCCATAATGCCCAGAAGTTTAATTGCATTGCGGGTAGATGCACGTCCCTCCAGTATCTTATAACTAAAGAAGATATCGTCATCCTCTATCTCCTCCGCAAAATGATAATTCTCATAAACATTCTCAAGAAGATGAGTCAATTCTATATCATGGGTAGCCGCAAAGCAAATGCAGTTTTGATCTGCCATGCTCTTTAATATCTCCGTGGAGGCCGCAATCCGCTCCACGGTATTGGTTCCCCGAAGAACCTCGTCCACAAAGCAAAGCACCGGTTTGCCATCCTCCGACAGAAAATCCAATATCCTTTTCAGGGCTTTGATCTCAACCATATAATAGCTGCTTCCTCCCTGCACGTCATCCCTAAGCGCCATGGAAGAACAAACTCTGAAAAAGCAGCTTCGATAGCTTGCAGCCAGACAGGTATGAATAGTCTGTGCAAGTATTGCATTGATTGCCACTGTTTTTAAAAAGGTAGATTTTCCCGATGCATTTGACCCGGTAATCAAAACACTTCTATGAACATTAATACTGTTTGCTACGGGATCACTGATCAACGGATGATACATTTCTTCGGCATTGATGCCCATCTGCTCTGTAAATTCCGGAATGCAGAAGGGATGCGCCTGTCTGTAAGCCCCTACTGCAATCAGCGCCTCTATTCTCCCCATAACGGTAATCATTCCGTCTATTTCTTTAATATGCTTTCTCACCTCAGAAAGCATCTGGTTAAATTTCATCAGATCAATATGAAATCCCATCCTGGCAAAATCAAGCAGAATATCCAAAGGATTACTTGAACCTGCCATCCGCCCGGCGGACATAATGATAGACGAACCTGCTTTAAAGCTTTTCATGCTGTTATTGTATTCCTTTAAGGCCGAAAATTCCTCTTCCATAACGTCTATCGGATGCTTTTTCAGTCTGCTTACAGTATCCATTAGCCGAAAAATGTAGGCAAAGCTTACAAGATAAGGATCTATTTCCTTCTTAATCTTAAAGTAGCTGATATTGTTATAGCACAAAATACAGCATAGCGCCAAAATTCCCATGGGCACATTAAAAAACAATACTGCAATAGCAGCTGCCAGCAGGATAAAGGCCAGATAGTGGGGCAGATTGCTGCGTTCCCCCAGATCATCCAGATAATCCAGATAATCATATATGGAAAATTTCCCGCACCTTCCCAGCCTGGAAAAAATAAGCTGAATGCTTACACGCTGATCCTGATTACAGCGAAAGTATTCTATAATCCTTTCCCTTTTGGCAAGCTCCTCCCGGTCCATACAGGGAGTGCGGAGCATATAATACAAATACTCCTCCCCTGCTGCTGACCACGCATAGTTCATTTCCTTAAATACTGCATCCATATCCAGGTCGTTCCATGTAATATCATCCACGAAAAAGCCGCTCTGATGCTTTAAGAAATAACCGGAAATGCTTTTAAACTGCTCCTGCTTATATTCCTTTTCGGGAAGAACTCCATATTCCTCATAGAGTCTTTTTATAAACTTCTTTTCATCCTTTTTGAAATCAAGGTACCCTTTCAGCATTAAAATTGCCAACAGGCATACCATCGCCATTGCAAATATCAGATATTCCATAAATTTACTCTACCACAAACATTTTAATGCTTTCTTCCATTTCCTTGGCAATACCATTGAGCTGCTCCACATCAGCTGCAATACTTGATACAATTGAACCCACTTCCGTAGCAGAAGCTGAAGTTTCCTCCGTACTTGCAGCATTTTCTTCTGCAATTGCAGTTAGATTCTGTACAACATCCACTACCTTTATTCTTGCCTCATCTAACTTCTGGGTCTTGGCTGCAATAGCACGAATTCCATCAATAGATTTATCAATACCATCCTTTACATTGCGGAATGCATTTTCGGTATTCATTACATTTTCATTCTGCTTCTCAATAACAACCTTTACATCTTCCATGGTCTCAACTGATTTCTCAGAGTCGGAAATCAACAAATTAATAATATTATCAATTTGTCTTGCTGATTCATTTGACTGCTCAGCCAGCTTTTGAATCTGGGAAGCAACAACTGCAAAGCCTCTTCCCTGTTCTCCCGCTCTGGCAGCCTCTATAGAGGCGTTCAGGGACAGCAGATTAGTTTCCTCTGCAATATCACTGATCATATCCGTTGCTTCTTTGATCTTCATCGCAGATACATTAGTAGTATTCGTCTGATCATAAATAATCTGAATTGCCTCTTTGGTCTTTTGGTTAATTTCATTTAAATCGGACAAAATATCAATTGCTTTATCTCCCGCATCACGCATCTTACGGGCATTCTCTCTTAAAGTCTCAACCTCCTCATTGGTCTCCTCTATCATGTTGCCCATCAAAATAACATTTTCCGTTGCTGTCTGAGTCTCCTGTGCCTGTGAGGTTGCTCCCTGCGCAATTTCAGAGATTGCCTTTTCTACCTGTTCTACCGATGCAGTTGTCTCCTGTGCGCTGGCGCTCATGGTATTGGAGGAATCATACAAATGATTGCTATGTTCAACAATCGTTCCGACTACTCTGGAAAGCTCCTTTCGCAGGACATCAATTGCACGCCCCATAACACCTGTTTCATCTTTTCTTTTGCTTAAATATTTTTGAAGCGGACTTTCCGTAAAATCAAGCTCAGCCAGTTTGGTAATCATAACTGTAACCTTTTCGATAGGCCTGATAATTCTTACCGCTATAAAAAAGCCTATAACACAACATAAAACCAGAACAAAGGTAGATGCATAGATACTGTTCTTTAAAATCCGGCTGACACTTGCAAGGGTTTCATCCTCATCTGCAGTAACCACCACAACATACTCCATATTTTCTCCAACATAGAAAGAAGCATACTTGGTAACTCCCTTAAACACATATGTGATAACATCTGTTTCAAGACGGTTTCCTTTTGACAGTTCTTCAAGGATCTGCTTAACCGCATCATTTTCAACAGGCTGTCCGATCTTGTCCGCCGTAGGGTGATACAGCATAGTACCGTCTGCGGCCACAACATATGCATAGCTTGATTCCATTCCTTCAATATTGATATGCCCTACTGCTTTCGCCAGCTCATCTGCCGTTAAAACCGCTTCCGTACCTGCAATCTCGATTTCCCTGTCCACAATTTCGCCTGCTATGAATGCAATATCATTCATATAGTTCTTAATAAGATCAGACTGGCTCTCTCTCGCTAGCGGTATAACCGTCCAAAGGCACAGGAAAGCAGTGGCAAAAACAGCCACTACAATAAGCAGTACTATTTTAGTCTTAATTGAATTAAAAAATGATACTTTATTTTTCTTTTCCATGAGTAACTCTCCTTCGTTAATAGTATTTATATATAATGAAATGCCGGCATTACTTTTTCATATCAGAACTGATTCTTTTCATAATGTCATTGGCTTTCATATATATGTCTTCCGGTTTCTCCTTTAAAACAAATTTTCCTTTTTCATAGAGTATCTTACCATTCACCATGGTCAGCGACACATTTTGTTTGCTTCCGCTGTATACAATATTTTTAACAATATTATTAAGCGGCTGCATATTAGGCTGATTTAAATCGATCATAATAATATCCGCAAGCTTTCCTTCTGCCAGCACATCCGCATCAAAAAGCCCCATGGCACGAGCCCCGTTAACAGTTGCCATCTTAAGAACCTCTGCTGCGTCTACTGCCGCTGCGCTATGCTCCTTAAGCTTAGCCAGTCCCGTAACCAAAAACATTTCGCGGAACATATCCAGGCAGTTATTGCTGGCCGGTCCGTCAGTACCGATAGCAACTGGTATCCCTGCCTTAAGGAACTGGGATATGGGTGCAATTCCGCTTGCCAGCTTAGCATTGGATGCCGGGTTGGTCACCGCATACAGTCCCTTTTCCTTCATGATATTTAAATCCTCCGGTGTCATATGTACACAATGATACCCACCGCCTCCGTAATCAAAAATTCCAAGAGACGCAAGAAAAGCCATAGGCGTCATACCGTAACGCTCTATGCAGCCTGCAACCTCTCCCTCCGTCTCTGCCAGGTGGGTAAATACCGGAGCTTTGTATCTATGGGAAAGCTCTGCAATCCCTTCCAGCAGCTCCCGTGAACAGGTATATTCTGCGTGAAAGCCAAGAATATAGGATTGAAGAGGACTGCCTCCGTTCAGCTCCCGGTACATCTCCTCCACCATGGAAAGCGACTGGCTGAAGTTATTTACCGCCCCTACCTGAACACATCGCATCCCCATATCATCAAATGCTGCTGCAATGGTTTTGGGTGTAAGGTACATATCAAAAGCAGCTGTAATACCACTGGTCAGATATTCCAGAACCGCCAGCTTCGTAAGCTCATATATATCCTCCCCGCTCATCTTAGCTTCAATCGGAAAAATGCGGTTATTTAACCATTCATCAAGGGGAAGATCATCTGCAAAAGACCTGAGAAGCGTCATGCCCGAGTGCGTATGTGCATCCTTAAAGCCCGGCATCAAAAGATTCCCGTTACAGTCTATCTCCCGATCCCATACCATGCAGGAGATACCCGGCTTTTTATAAATATCGTCCGTCCCTCTGCCGTCTCCCACATAAACAATTCTGTCATCCTTAACCCATAGCTCTCCACGAAAAATATCCTTTTCATCTTCCATGGTAAGAATTCTTGCATTATAGAATCTTATATTCATAAGGCTCTTTCCTTTCCCTTTAAATTTTCCGGTCCAAAACTTTCGGGAAGAAGCTGACTAAGATAATAGCATCTATAATTCTGTTCATTTCCGGCAATAATCACAACAAAGTCCTCCGGATCGGCAAACTCACGCATCACCTGCCTGCAGACGCCGCAGGGAAAGGCAAGCTTTTTATCTTCTCCACCCCCGGCTCCTCCTACCACTGCAATGGCCTTAAGCTTCCGGCTGCCCTCGCTGACCGCCTTGCTGATTGCACACCGTTCTGCACAAATCGAAGGTGTGTAAGCTGCGTTTTCAATGTTGCAGCCTGTATAAATCCGAAGCTCTCTGGTGAGAACCGCCGCACCTACCGTATACCCCGAATAAGGAGCATACGCCTTTTTTCTGGCCTCTGCTGCGGATCTTATCAGCTCCTTCACAGGAATATCCTGTAAATTGGTTATTTGTTCCATATTTATACTCCACGTCCTAAAATGCACAAATAGACTCTGTTATCAGTTTTCTGAAAAGAGGCGCTGCCTGATTGGAGGCTGCCTGCACCTCTTCATGGGTCAGGGGCTGCTGTGTCATTCCCGCTGCAAGATTAGACACGCAGGAAATTCCGCATATTTTCATTCCCATATGGTTTGCGGCAATTGCTTCCACAACAGTGCTCATTCCCACAGCATCGGCGCCTAAGGTGCGAAGCATCCTTATTTCCGCCGGCGACTCAAAGGAAGGACCTGTAAGCTGTACATAGATTCCTTCATGAAGAGGAATTTGATTTTCCTTTGCTGCTTTTCGTATAACTGCTTGAAGCTGCGGATCATATACCTTGCTCATATCCGGGAAACGGCAGCCCAGCTCGTCAATATTGGCTCCGATCAGCGGATTAGGTGCAAAACAGGAAATATGATCAGTAATCAGCATAAAGCTTCCTGCCCCAAACGTCGGATTAATCCCGCCGGACGCATTGGTCAGAAACAATATTTCCGCTCCCATCATTTTCATAAGCCTTGCAGGCAATACTACATCAGAAATAGAATATCCCTCATAATAATGAACCCTGCCCTTCATACATACTACCGGGACATCCTTTACATAACCAAAAATAAATTTTCCCTCATGTCCCGGAACTGTAGACACAGGAAAATTCTTAATTTCACTATATGAAATTTCTCCGCAAACATCCATGGTATCTGCGTAATTT
>JAUNGK010000096.1:0-234 GCA_030524555.1 Bacillota bacterium
GAAATGCAATTTCTTAGAAAGGCAAATTGCAGTGAGTGGAGCAAATGTGATATACTTATGCGTAAATGAGAGATGCTGCAGAATTTAGAAGGCTGATATAAGAGGTGGAGATGAAGATATATCTTGTACGACATGGTGAAACCGACTGGAACATACAAAATAAAATACAAGGTCAGACCGATATTGTTTTAAATGAGACAGGAAAAAGGCAGGCGCAGGCGTTGGCGGAGCTTT
>JAUNGK010000096.1:244-10505 GCA_030524555.1 Bacillota bacterium
AGGATTGATGTTATTTACACCAGCCCCCAAAGGCGGGCCCTGGAGACTGCGCAGGTGATTGGGCGCAAAATGGGAATTGAGCCGATCATTAAGCAGGGGTTGGAAGAAATGTCATTGGGGAAATGGGAAGGCTATTCCTGGCGTCAGGTGAGGGAACTGTTTCCGGAAGAATATGGCATCTGGCATGAAAACCGCAGATACCAGCTGCCGCCGGAGGGAGAATCCTACCAGCAGCTGTTAGACAGACTTCTTGAAGCATTGGGCAGGATTATTGCTGAAAATACAGGGAATGTACTAATAGTGACACATAGTGCAGTAATTATGACATTGATGTCATACATATATGACACACCCTTTGAGGATATGGCCAGGAATTACAAGATAGGCAATACGGAAATTGTGGAGCTGGATCCGGCATTATTGCAGGAGAGATGCCGGGCAGGCAGTGAATGATAGGGACATATATTATTTTAAAGGAAATGTATTTGAAAAAGGAGAAGGATGATGAGACTTGGAGCATTAGAAGCAGGCGGAACCAAAATGGTCTGTGCAATCGGAGATGAAACAGGAAAGATTTTGGAGCAGGTTTCAATCCCCACTAAGACACCTGAAGAAACGATCCCTGAAATGATAGAATATTTTAGAAAGGCGCAGATTGAGGCGTTAGGCATTGGCTGTTTCGGACCTATTGATCCCAATCCCAATTCTCCTACCTATGGTTATATTACCAGCACACCCAAGCTGGCATGGGCAGACTGCAATATTGTAGGAGCCTTCGAAAAGGCGCTGGGCTGTCCCGTAGGCTTTGACACGGATGTGAACGGTTCCGTATTGGGAGAGGTCACCTTTGGCCAGGCGAAGGGGAAAAGCTGTGTAATTTATATCACCATCGGAACAGGAGTAGGAGCAGGAATTTATATTGAAGGAAAGCTTTTGCATGGGATGCTGCATCCGGAGGCCGGACATGTCATGGTCAGCAGAAGGCAGGGGGATACCTATCCGGGGAAGTGCCCTTATCACAAGAACTGTCTGGAGGGAATGGCGGCAGGGCCTGCATTGGAGGAACGATGGGGCAGAAAGGCTGTTGAGTTAAAGGATCGGAAAGAGGTTTGGGATTTGGAAGCCTATTATATTGCTCAGGCGCTTAGCGGATATATCTTAACCCTTTCTCCGGAAATGATTATTCTGGGGGGAGGCGTTATGCATCAGGAGCAGCTTTTCCCTATGATACGGGACTATGTGGAAGAGATGCTAAACGGCTACATAAAGACCAGACAGTTAAGCGATATGGAGCATTATATTGTTCCTGCAAGTTTAAATGATGATCAGGGAATTATGGGAGCGCTGGAGCTTGGAAGAAGGGCTTTGCGGGAAGGATAAGATATGAGAAGGCTGACGGCAGGCATTTTGGCCCATGTAGATGCAGGCAAGACAACTTTATCGGAGGCAATGCTTTATACCTGCGGCAGCATCCGCAGGCTGGGAAGGGTGGATAAGAAGGATACCTTTTTGGATACCTATGAGCTGGAGAGAGAAAGAGGAATTACCATCTTTTCCAAGCAGGCGATTCTTAACTATGAGGATTTGCAGATTACTTTGCTGGATACGCCGGGACATGTGGATTTCTCAGCGGAAATGGAACGTACGCTGCAGGTGCTTGATATGGCGGTTTTGGTAATCGGCGGCAGTGACGGCGTGCAGGGGCATACCAAAACATTGTGGCGGTTACTTAAAAGGTATCAGATACCGGTTTTCTTATTTATTAATAAGATGGATCAGCAGGGTACCGATAAGGAGGCAATTTTAAAGGAGCTTACGCAGCAGCTTGACGGGGGCTGCGTAGATTTTATGCAGGAAGCCGCAGGGGACTTTTATGAAAGTCTTGCATTGTGTGACGAAGTGCTTTTAAATGATTTTTTGGAAACAGGGAAAATAGAAAAAGAAAAAATAAAGAAGGGGATAGCAGGGAGGAAGGTTTTCCCCTGCTTTTTTGGCTCGGCCTTAAAGCTTTTTGGAGTAGAGGAACTGATGCAGGGGCTTAAGGAATATGCACCCCAGCCTTCCTATTCTGATGAATTTGGGGCAAGAGTTTTTAAAATTACCAGAGATAATCAGGGAAACCGTCTTACGCATATGAAGATTACGGGAGGGAGCCTTAAGGCCAGAACGGAGCTTAGGCCGGAGGAAAAGGTGAATCAGATCCGTATTTATTCGGGGGAAAAGTTTGAAACCGTAAGCGAAGCGGTGAGTGGAAGCATTTGTGCGGTGACGGGGCTTATGAAAACATTGCCGGGACAGGGGCTTGGAGTGGAGAAGACATGGGAAGCGCCTATTCTGGAGCCGGTACTTAGCTATTGCGTAAATCTGCCTGAAGGGTGTGAACCGGCGGCAATGATGCCAAAGCTTTTACAGCTTCAGGAGGAAGAGCCTATGCTGCATATCCTGTGGGATGAGGAGCTTAAGGAAATTCATGCCAAGGTTATGGGCGAGGTGCAGATTGAGATATTAAAGCGCATTATTTATGAAAGATTTGGTGTGGAGGTTTCCTTTGGAACGGGGCGTATCGTGTATAAGGAGACCATAGCGGACACCGTAGAGGGAGTGGGACATTTTGAACCCCTGCGCCATTATGCGGAGGTGCATCTTCTGCTGGAGGCTGGTGAACCGGGGAGCGGTCTTTTGTTTGCACTTGACTGCAGTGAGGATATCCTTGCGAAAAACTGGCAAAGACTGGTTCTGACTCATTTGGAGGAAAAGGAACACAGAGGCGTTCTGACAGGCTCACCCATTACGGATATGAAAATTACCTTAGTTTCAGGACGGGCTCATTTAAAGCATACGGAGGGCGGCGATTTCAGACAGGCAACCTATCGGGCCCTCAGACAGGGGCTTATGGAGGCTTCCTCGGTGTTGTTGGAGCCGGTCTATGAATTCAGGCTGGAAATCCCGGAGGACTGCATCGGACGAGCCATGACGGATATTGAAAAGCTTTGCGGCAGTTCTATGCTGGAGCAAAGGGAGGGCGGCACGGCAGTGCTTACGGGAACAGCGCCTGTGGAAACCTTTCGGGATTATCAGAAGGAGGTAACTGCCTACACCAAAGGGCATGGGCGGCTTTCCTGCAGCTTAAAGGGCTATGCGCCCTGTCATAATGCGCAGGAGGTCATAGAGAAAAGAGGGTATGATCCGGAGGCAGATTTACGAAATCCTACAGGCTCCGTATTCTGCGCTCATGGAGCGGGCTTTGTGGTGCCATGGAATCAGGTTAAGGATTATATGCATCTGGAAAGCTGCTTTGCGAAAGGCAGGGAGGCTGTGATGGAAAGCGCTTTTGAGGAGGAGCTTCAAAGGCGCAGACAGGCGGCGCTAAACCGAGAGGAAATGAGGAAAGAACAGGGCGGAGAAATCTTTCTCGGTACGGACGAGATAGACAGCATTATTAACAGTACCTCCAATAACAACAGGCCTGAGGGCAGCAGGAAGAGAGAAGGCTGGCAGCGGGAAAGAAAAACCGGAGGAAGGGAAAGTAAAGCTTCCTCTACCCGTATCTACAAGGGGCAGGAAAAGAGGGAAGCATATCTTCTGGTAGATGGCTATAATGTGATTTTTGCGTGGGATGACTTGAAGGAGCTGGCGGAAATAAATCTGGACGGCGCTAGAGGGAAGCTGCTTGATATTCTGTGCAATTATCAGGCTGTCAGGAAATGCAATCTGATTGCTGTTTTTGACGCTTACAGATTAAAAGGGCACTCTACGGAGGTGTTTGACTATCACAATATCCATGTAGTGTATACCAGAGAGGCGGAAACCGCAGATCGCTTCATTGAAAAATTTGCCCATGATAACAGCAAAAAGTACGATATTACCGTGGCAACCTCGGACGGGCTTGAACAGATTATTATCAGAGGAGAGGGCTGTAAGCTTTTATCCGCAAGGGATCTGCGGGAGGAAATTAAGCTTCTGGAGGGAATGCTGAAGGAGGATTATCTGGACAGGCCGGAAACGGACAGGAATTATCTTTTGGATGGAGTGTCCGGGGAGATGAAGGAGCAGCTGAAAGCGCTGAAGGAACAGGAATTTCCTGAAGCCTAAACTTAAGGAACGGTGATTACCACCGTTCCCAGAAGAGATATATGATATTGATTAACACCAAAACGGCAATGATGCCATAGTTGATGATATGCATAATTGCAGGTACCGCCTGTTCGAGAAAGCCTGTGAAATCCACAAACATATGTAAAAAGTACCGGTTACCCAATCCCAGCGCAATGGAAATATACACCAGACAGATGGCTACATAGCGGAAATCGCTGCTGCAGGTGTAAGGATAAATGATCACAAAGGCGGCAAAGGATATCAGCATGATCAGATAGCCTGTCAGTAGAAAGACGCGTGTTTCCAGGTCTGTATTTTGGCTGAAAAGAACAGCAATCAGTAAGATAGCAGTTGCGATTCCAAGTATCACAGCCAGCAGAAAGGTAATCTGACATAAAACCAGCAGGATGTCTGACAGGCCGGTAGGATATTCCTCCGCAAACAGGGAGGTATGGAACATGATGACCCATGTGTTGCTGCATGCCTTGGCACTGATGGGATGAAAAGGAAAATCAAAATGCCAGTCTGCAAGGGAAGGAATTCCAAGTCTTTGCCACAGCGAAAAACCGGCGGTATACATGGGAGAGGTTTCTCCGGGGACGGGTACGCCCGGCTTTTCCCCAAAGCGGATCAGATTGCGGACGATCCACGACAAACCGATGGGAATCACTATTGCGCCGAAGATACAGTAATTCTTAATCCACTTAAGAATTTCGGTTTTATTTCTTCCTCTGATTACAGATATGAAGTGCATAAGAAAGATCAGGCCCACCGGAATAGCAAGTACTGCGGAATTCAGCTTGGTAATCATGCCAAGGCCAATGTAAAGCGCCAAGGGGATTAAGTGCTTTAAATCCTTGTTTTGAATCCATTTTAAGGTGCCAAGAATGGTCAGGCTCATAAATAGAATGGTAAGCATGTCATTATTGACGCTGCCGGCCATAATAATGGTGGCGGGATGGAATACCATAAAGGCAAGTCCGATGAAAAGCCCATTTCCCATTATTTTTAAAGTATCCAGAATTTTCCATGTCACAAACATACATAAGCAGGAATAAAGAAGCGGGAGAATCTGCAGATTTTCAAAGGCAAGCTCCTCACTGACGCCCAGCCATATATTCAGCTGCAGCCAGATGCAGGAAAGAATATGATGCAGCGGCGGGTGATAGTATGCAAAAAGCTCATAGGGATTGATATCCGGCAGCTTGTGGAATTTGTAAATGTATTCGATATAACCGATGTGTCCCGGATTGACAAAGGAGGTTCCCATTCCGGTATAGGCGCCTGCGTCATGCTGCCGGTCATAGAGACCGGATAAGAGTACATAGCTGCATCGAAGCAGCACGCCTAAAAAGATTATCATAAATACAAAGGTGTTGTCCGTAAGGCGTTTGGATGCTTTCAGATAGATAAAGAAACCTGCATATAAAGCAAAAAGACAGGAAAGCACCAGTATCTTAGTATAGTGAGTACTGTAAAAAAAGCTGCTTCCCTGTAAAACGGCAGTCAGCATGCAGGATGCCAGAATGGACAGCAGGATGCAAAGGCTCGTCCTATCTTTTGGGAAGGTGGTATTTTCGCCGGTATGTGTCAATCGTAGAATTTTCATCAGAATCCCTTTCTTGTGGTTAATATATTGAAACAACATTTGTTATGTTATTATCGATTACCTGAAAACGCCAAATAGAATGTCCGGGAATGCGGTGCTCTGTCAGATACCAATAATCATCTATTTTAGTGATGTAATAGGGAGTACCGCCTCCGATAAAATTGCTGTATACATCCTCATAATCTCCTTTGGCAAGATTATCAAGACTTTTGGTGCGGATCATGGTGGCATAATCCTGATTGCCGGTAATATCGGTGGAAATGGTTATATAATAGTAATCCCCAATCGGAGTAAGCTGTATCATTCCCGCAAGCTGGTCGGGGACAGGATACTCCTTTTTGATTTCAAAGCTGTAAAGATCCGCTTCTATGATGCTGGAATTACCGGAAACGAAGTAAATCCGGTCCTCCACAATGGTAAAGGAGCGTACATAAATGCCCTTCAGTGAAGGAATGGAGAGCACCTGTGTCAGATACATACGGGAGTCATCCCCGGGATGGCGCAAGAGGAACATTTCTCCGCTTTGGGAGCTCCATGCATAGAAGGTATCGGTATATTCGTCATACACAATATAATGAGGCCTGTCGCCAATATCGGTAAATTCCTGAGTGGGAACGAACACGGGAACGCCGTTGTCATTGACATCCTCCTCCATAACAAGAATGCGGTTGTTTTCGGTATCGTCAATTAAGTATACGGTTCCGTCGCTTGCCAGGGTATGTCCCATGGAAATATCATTTGTCATGATGTGCCATTCATACAGAGGATCGGTTAAATTGTGGTGGTAAATGACCTGATTGTTATAGCAGTCCACAATAAAGTAATTATCCTTTACCTTCGTAATGTAGGTTGGCACGCTTAAGGTGGGAAACGGATTGTTTGGGATTGTATTTTGCTGGGAGCGGTCAACAGTGATCGGCTCTGATGCGGCAAGGTAACCTGCCGGAATATAACTGTCTGCAGGCTCCGGACGTGAATGCCCACAGCCGCTAAGCAGCCCTGCAAGGATACAGATACCCAAAAGGGAAAATATTTTTTTGGAAAGGATGATAGGTTTGTTTGCTTTTGTTTTCATATAGCTATTATAAATTTTTTGCTTTTATTGTACAATGTTTTTTTGTATACTACAGATAGAATTCTATATTAGTTGATTTAGGGGGAGAGCTATGCCGGATTACAAGGAAAATCGTGAATTTCGAATTTTGTCTGCAATCGGTATTATATTGGTGGTTGCAGGACATCTGGGGTACAATCTTTTTGATATCGGGGGATTATTTCCCTATTATTCTTTTCATGTATTTTTGTTCTTATTTGTTTCGGGATATTTTTATAAAAAGGATGCTGAAGACCGGATTGTCAATTATCTGCTTGGAAAATGCGTAACCCTGCTTTTGCCTTATTTCCTTTGGAATATATTTTACGGGATACTGACATTTCTGCTTCATCGGGTGGGATTTTCCATAGGAGGAGAGCTTTCTTTTCGAACACTGTTTTTATCTCCGTTTCTGGACGGGCACCAGTTTATGTACAATTTTCCGGCATGGTTTGTACCGGTTTTGTTTATGCTGGAGGTGATCAATGTGCTGATGCGCAAGGTGCTGTCGCTTGTCCGGTTAAATAATGAATGGCTGATTTTCGCCATGTGCCTTTTGGCGGGAATATTGACGGTATGGCTGGCCATAGGCGGCCATGTGTGGGGATGGTACAAGCTTCCGGGAAGACTGCTTTTCATGCTTCCGGGCTTCCAGATGGGCAGAATATACAGGGAAAAGCTGGAGAAGCATGACAAGCTGGAGGATGGACCGTATCTGTTAATTGTGATGGGCGTCCAGATATTGATTACCATATTTTGCGGAGGACTTGCTTTCAGCGCAGTGTGGGTCACAAGCTTTGCAAATGGACCGATTATTCCTTATATTACAATTATAACGGGAATAGCATTTTGGCTGCGGATAGCTAAAATTATCAGTGAGATACCCGGCCTGTCGCGCAAAATGGTGTATATCGGACGTAATACCTATGCGGTTATGATGCATCATGTGGCCAGTTTTATGTTGGTGAAGGGCTTCTTTTATCTGGTCAGCATATGGACGCCCTTTTGCGCAGAATTTGATAAGGAGATGTTCTTTGGTGAAATTAATTTTGTGTATCTGGCAGGAGGATCGGAGGCTTGTAAATGGCTTTATCTTGTGGTGGGAATAGCGTTTCCGCTAATGATTGCGCATTTTCAGCGCTTCTTGGGAAAGCAGATTAACCGGATTTGCCGAAGAAGTGTTTGACAACAGGCAGTTCTTGTGCTATGCTTAGTCCACTTACCGCTTAGAAATCCAAATTGAATGAGAGATGATATACAGGAGACCTGTTCGTGGAATGTCCATGAGCAGGTTTTATTGTTTTTAAAATCAGGAAAGAAAGGTAATGGAAAAGCAATGAGGATTTTTAAGCAAAGTAAAAATTGTAAAAAGAAAACAACAAAATACAGAATAAAGAAAGTTACTGTATCAGCAGTGATAGTGGGTTTGCTTGCAGGAATGCTTATGCAGCAAAGCTCTCAGGAAGCACCGGTAGTATATGGAGCGGAGAGCAAAGAGAGTGCCCCCAAAGTCGTGGTTACAGAGATTTTTCATAGGCATATCGGAGATGCCATAGCGGGGGGCGGCTGCTATGGGGAGGAGATTCCCCATGTCCATCAGGGAACCGAACAGGACGGTGGAGCCTGCTATGAAACAGCTGTAGAACACGTGCATCAGGGGAATGCGGTAGATGGAGGAGGGTGCTATAGCGTTCCCGTAAAGCATGTCCATCAGGGAGATGAGCAGCAGGGAGGAGCCTGCTACGCTCCTGTTTATCATACCCACGGGGATCAATGCTATCAGGATAAGATATGCACCATCCGCTACACCAAAGGAGCAGTGGTTGATAATTGGACGCAAGAGTGTGATGAGCACGGCCCACAGGCGACTCATGAAAAGGCGGAGGGGATTGGTTCTCATCAGGACTGCGGCATAGGGGAAGAAAATTTGTATCTGTTATACTGTAAAGAATGCGGTATTATGTCTTACAGCTACCATAATTATAATGCCCTTATCTGCAGTGTGGATACGAATCAGCCTGTAGGCTATGAGCTTTGCTGCGGCAGGGAAAATGACGAGACCGAAGGTTATGAGACGGGCTGTGGTATGACAGAAGGAAGTATAGAGTATTATCAGCTTACCTGCCAAAAGAGACTGGAAGGTTTTAATAGAAATTGCGGACTGGATGAGAAAACGCCCTGTGGCAGGCTGGTTGTGACCAATGAAAGCGGTGACAGCCAGGAAAAGGCGAAAGTCAGTGTCAGGCTGGAGGATTTGTCCGATGGAAAACTGGTACCTGCGGATGATCCCTTTTGCTGGTATGATGAGTCGGGGCAAAGGATTGGAAGCGGTGAGCAGATTCAGGTAAGCCAAAACGGTAATTATACCGTGGAGCTTACGCTTTTAAATCGTGATGTGGATGAAAGCGGACTTAAAAGCAGTATAACAGTGGATAACATATTGCCTGCCCCCACTCCGAGTAAGGAAGCAGAAGGAGAGGAAGAGGGAGATGAAGATGAAGGGGAATCTAAAGATGAAGATGAAGAGGACTCTTCCGCACCTTCTGCCACCAAAGCTCCTACTGCCAATGGGGTATCAGAGGAGGAATCTAAAGAGGAAAATTCAAAGAAAGAGGAAGCCGGGGAGGCAGATGAGCCGAAGAAAATTCCAAATAGAACAGAAAATACATCCAGTACAAACAAAGCAAGTGCTGAGGAAGACTTGCATGAAGGTGGGGCAGAACCTTCCGTAACGCCTGCTATGCCGCAAAAGGATACAAAGCAAAAAAAACTTCCGGAAATTAAGGCACCGAATCCGGCTGCCGGGCAGGCGGAAAGGGCAAAGCTTTTTAAAGGTATTTTTGCGATTCCGGCGGTAAGGATAATTACCCTTACAATTGGTACGCTTCTCATTTTGGCAGGCGCGTTCCTTCTATTACTATACATTCGAAGAAGCGTAAGGCTTTACAATGATGACGGCGAGGGGCGGCTGGTTTACTTAGGAAGGCTAAGTGTGCGGCTTGAGGAGGATGGCTATGCGGTGACAATTTCGGAAAAAATGGAAGAAAAGGCATATACCAACCGTTATTGCATACGCCCCGGACTGTTTCGGATAGGCAAAGCACAGCAGGAGCTTTTGGTGTATAAGGGTGCCGAAAGGTGCACCGTCTGCCTGGGGCGGGAAATGATAGTCGTAATATAATATGGTTTAGGGTTCGCCGGCCTGTTTCCTTAAATCCCGAAAGACTGTCCTAAGCCCCTATCAAAGAAGCAGTGCCGTATTTAAGGCGTGCAGGAAGGCGGACCCTTACAACAGAACAGAAAAAGCTTAAACGAAAAACCTCTTGATTTTAGCAGGGGAACGTGATAGACTCGTAGTGTTTATAAATAGGTGCATATTTATGCATAAGGAGGAGAGTATTATGAAAAAATTTTTAGCAGTATGACTGGCAGCAGTAATGACTATGAGTCTGCTTACAGCCTGC